>CAZRKO010000102.1:0-6116 GCA_964600445.1 uncultured archaeon | reverse complement strand
ATTTCTAAATGAAAAAAATATATATCCTCGAAGAATTGTAATTTTTAAATCGTATAATAATGACTCATTTTCTATCAAAAGTTTCGAGATTAATTTGAATGATTGTCGAAAAGAAGAAAATAAAGAATTGTATTCCAAAATAAACCTAGATACCATTGATAAAGTAATGAAAGAAGTAAAAGATATCATTTATGGTAAGGATATGATGAGATATACATTAGAAAAGTATTTTAATAAGGTTTTAAAAAAAACTTAAAATTCAGGTTTGTATACTTTGCGAAATTCTTCTTTTTTCTTTTGACTATATTTATTTTCTAGAAATTTCAATACCACATGATGCGGCAGGCCGTTAATTAACATGCTTACCGCTTTTCTTGCAATTTGTAGGTTTTCAAATTCTGCGATAATAGATATAGTTTTTCCATAAACTGATATAAATGATTCAGCATACCGTTCTATTGCTTTACGCATTTCTCCGTTTCTACCAATAATTCGACCCTTCGCATGTTTGATTCTCTTATCAGATTTTCCAAAAATGGATATTAGATTAAAGATCTCAAGATCATATGTCTCTTCCAATAATTTCATTGCTTTATTTGGATTAAAACCTCTATTTATTGCATTAACCATTTTTTGAGCTATAAAAACATTTATAGGATTATATTCTTGATTGTTTTGATCAGATAGAACCTCACAGTCTCCAGTTTTACTATCTAAATTAATTTTCACTCCTAATGTCTTTTCAATATTCCTTTTTGTTTCTCCTCCCTTCCCGATCACTACTGCTATCCGTGCTTTAGAAATTTTCATAGACTTAACCTAATTTATTTGTACATTCATTAATGATTTGTCATTTTTTTATCTATCCAAATCTATAACCTCATAATAAAACTTTTTTGGTTCTAAGAGTGAAACACCCTGTTTTTTAAAATAGTTAAAAACATTTTTGATATCTCTTGTCAAATAAACTTCTGCTTTAGGATGTTGAGTGGAAACTGCTTGAGAAATGTCAATTACAACTGGTCTTTGGTTATGATATAAAATATTAAATTCCGATAGATCTCCATGTACTAATTTAGCCTTTTGATATAAAATTTTGATAAATTGTAAAACTTCATTAAATATTTCGTCAAGATTGTTAGGATCTTTTATATCCTTTAATTTTGGAGCGGGAATAGGTCCGAATCCTATATATTCCATCAATAAGATGTTATTTTTAATATAAATTGGTTTAGGAACTCTTAAACCTGCTTTATAAGCTCTTTGAAGATTTTTAAATTCTTTACTGGCCCATAAAAATATGATTTTTGAAACATTATGAGGAATTTTTTTAAATCTTGGATCTCCAACAATATAGTTTCTCATCCATTTTGAAGTGTTGCTATCAATTTTATAAATTTTAATGGCTACTTCTTTACCATTATGATCATACGCAAGATATACATTTGCCTCTTTCCCAGCTGAAATTACGCCCTCAACTCTTTCTAAAGGACCATTTACTAATATTTTATTTAATAAAAAGACTGTACGTTCATCAAATACAGATTCTATAACAGCCCTTTTTTTTGATTGATCAATTTTTTTAATTCTTTTTAAATCAATACTTTTCTTTTCCAGTTCATCTATGCTTGAATTGATATTTTCATCTAAGACTTTATCAAAGTCCTCGTCAAAATCGTCATCTACGTTATTATTATCTTTTACCACTTATTATTCCTCTCTGATCTTTTAGTATTAATTCTTTCATTAAAAAAATAAGAACAATCTTTTATCAATTTATCTCCTTGAAGGTTTCTTAATATGACTTTACTTTTTGATATAGAATCGACATAATACTTTCTGTCTTCAATGTAAATTATATCATTTTTATATATTGGCAAAAATTTAATTAAAGATTTAATTCTATACAGGTTTCTTCCTTTCTGAGAGTCACGTCCTACTAATTTCTTTGATCTTTTTAATATAAAATGATAATTTGCCCTCAGAAATTTTATTATATAATTCATTAACTCATTGGTGCTCAGATACAAATCAACACCATATTTTTGGTCCTCGACTTTTGTAATATATTGCCTTGGATCTTTCTCAAATAGTTTTTCTACAAATTTATGTATCTTTTCAAGTACTTCAGCTATTGAATTAAAATATGTCTCATCTTTTACCCTTAGTTGAATTATTGATAAGTAGTAAGTACCACCTCGAATATTTGAACAATTTTTACATAAATCGTATTCTAAATTAACTTTTATATTCTTTTGGTATTTTACAGCCAGGTTGTCTATCAACTTACCATCAACTACTAAAGTCATTGACTTTAACATATCTTTTGATGAATAAACAAGACTATTTTTATCAAAAGAGATTGAAAAACTGATTTTATTGTCTTTTGAATATGGTTTTAATAAGAATTTTCTTACTGCATTCTCAATAATGGAGAAAATCTCTTTCTCTTGAGACTCAACCCACTTGTCCTTTATGGTATAATTCCCACAATCAATACAGATTTTTATTGTAAATTTTCCTGGTAATTCAAACAAAGGATGCTCTTTTGAATAACAAATGATGCACATTCCAAAATGAGGTGCGGTATCATCAATATCTTTCCCACAAATTGCACAAAACCTACGAGACATTAAAACATCATCTTCATTGCCATGGGAACACCATTAATAGAGCGCACACCTTCTATAGGGAGAACTCTGCAACTAACAGCCTCATTTACGATATGTTCTCCCACAACATTAAAATACGAAGCTTGCTTTAAGATTTCAATCGCTTCCTCCATTGTAATTAATGTCCCACCAAAAAACTGGTTTGATATTTTAATCTGTAAATTACCTTCTTTAAAAACTTGATTTAGTAAATCTTCATCGCAACATGCTACAGTTTCAATTTCATTTTTATAATGAATCTTAAGAAAGACCTTCATGATTTAATTTCTTTTCTTCCTTCCGAGCATTAATTATTTTTCTTTAATTACTCTTCGTGCACCACATGCACCACATTTAAGAAATAATTTCTTTCCTTCCCTTTGAATGTCAGTGTCAGGTTTATTACATATATCACACAAAACATACATTTTTGTATAATTTTCAATTAATCGATTTAGTACTTGTACTTTATAAATCCCTTTCATAAATAATTGTTGCCCTCGTATTTCACCCATAGTTCCTGCTGTTTTTAGGAAAATCCCTAAAAAATGTCTCGCATCTCTATTAAGTGTGTTTATGATTTTGTTAAAATTGGTAATAAAGGAATTTTTACTTTCAATTCTTAAGTTGACTCTTGGAATTTCAAATCTAGAAGATTGCTTAACATTTTCAGGAATTTTTTCGTAAGCTCTATCCAATAATTTATTATAATCGTGTAAATCCATGAATAACATTTTTTTGTTTAATTCTTAATATGAATTAATAATAATTCTTTAGAATAATACTTTTACGATTTTTAAAGAAGATTTTTTAATAGAGGTATTAATAACTCTGATAAATACCCTCTTCGGATTGATAGATTTTTGATTCCATCTCTAAATCAGTAATATAATTTTTAAAATCTTCTTCAGAAAGTTCTATGGAGTTTTTTAATTCTTCAAAACTAATACCTCTCCCTTCCTTCGTATATTTTTTGATTATTGTATAAATTTTTTCTTTAAACTCGTCAGATTCAGAAGTTTTTTCACCCTCAAATAATTCATTAATATCGATTTCATCAGAAGATAAATCAATCTCATAATCCTCTTTAGTTATTGCTGGTATTTGTTGTACTTCTCCAAATTTAATTTCTTTTATTATTTCAGCATTTCTTAATAATATTAAATCTGGTTCTTTTACTTTTTTAAGGATTTCGGGATAAATTTGAGGAAAACCATTCCATTCTCCAATTCTTCCAATAATATCCACAATATCTCCTTTAATAAAATCACTATATTGATCTGGACTTACCTGAAATAGAATTGCGCGAATTAGACCTGTACCATCATCTAATTTAATTTCCAAATTTAGCTTAACATCGCCCTCTTCCTCTGATGATATAGTACCATCAGCATCTTGAGTACTTATAAGCTCTCGCTTTTCTATAATTGTTGCTACAACCCGAACTCTTTTAGTTTTTCCAAATATAGTCAAATAAGAGTTATCATTACTTACATAGCGCCCTTCTAAAATATGTTTAATCCAACAACAGACTGCGGGAAACCTTTTAAAACTCTGTATTTCATTCATAAAGATCAACAAATGTAAATAAACTACTTTTTAATAAAGACCTATCTATTAAGAAATAAATATCTCCAATGAACCACTATTTTCCTTATTTCTTCGAATATAAATTAGTATTTAATTATAAAAAGATGCAGTAAATAGGTAAAATGGTAGCGGGGGTTCGATTTTCAGTTTTGCTGGAAATCAGCAATTTTTAAACCTTTTGAACGAACGATCTCAGGGTTTCTTAAATGGAAACTTTTATTTCCCCATTTATGAGCCCTGCGGCATAAACCAGGCTAGCCCACCCCGCTAAGGTTTAAATTTATTCCTATGAGTTATTTTAATTGTTTATGAATCATAATAATATTCCAATAATTTAATGTTTTCCCTTTTTTAGTGGCGTTTATTAGTATATGCATAAAAATAGAGTATAAATTAAGAAAAAAATGGGAATTTTTGTCTAAAATGGCAGATCAGCATTCTCAGAGTTTTTTTGGTCAAAACACGGGATTAATCATAAATAGTTCTAAAAAATCAGACGCTTCTTTATTTTTTAGAAGTATAAAGAGAAAAAGTGATGGTAACTGGGAAAAACCATCTGCGGGTGAAGGTAAAGTTGTTAAGTGTTCTTTGGAGGAAATTATAATGATTCTGAGTGTATTAAACCGTAAATCACTTAATTGGCAAAGCTATCATACGTATAAAGAAAAAAAAACTTCTATTTCTTTTGGATGGGAAGATGAAAATGCTAAAACCTTATGGATTAATATTGGTAAGTACTCAAAGATGTTAAATTACGCTCAAGCAGAAATATTAAGGCTATTATTAACACATATTTTAGATGAAAAAATTAAATATGCCACTTCTTCAACCAATGAAAACATGAAAAAAGGAAAAGACATTTCTTATTCTCCTAAAGAAATTAATTATATGACCCACAATGGAAATAATTATGATGAAAATTATAATTCAAATTATAGAAAGAGTGATACTCATAATACTACTGAAGAGATAACTAACCCTCCTTTTCAACAAAATAATTCAATTAGCCAGAAATCATCTTCTAATCCTAAGCTATTGAATGATATGTGTAATGTTGATGGAACAATTTCTGGAGAAACACATAAAGCCTTGTTGATAAATTTTAATCCTGGAAAAGAAATTTGGATTCCTAAATCAACTATTCATTGTCAATATATTCCAAAGCAAAATTTAGCACAAAAGTTCCTAATCGATAATTGGGTATTAAAGAGGAATAAAATCATTTCATGATATAATAGTGCAAACCACTTGTTTTAATTATTCTATTTTTTGTTCTGAAACAACCGATAACCTTAATTTTTATTCATTATTTCCAATGCTAAATAAGAATAATAGTTGCTAAATGAGTATATCTGATTTAATAATCGATATTTTTTTAAATCCGTGGTTCCTACTTTCCGTGGTTTTTTGGGGAATTGTGGGAATTTTATCCTATTTATTAAGAAAGAAAAAAGAAGCTCTCATTGTTTTTTTCCCTTTAATAGCTTTATTTAAAACTAAAAAATTAAATAATTTTATTCTAAGGATATCGAAAAAAGCGCCAAGATTTTGGCGAATATTTTGGACAATTGGAATATTTATTTCCTTTGCTTTTACGATTTTTGCATTTTTTTTCTTTTTTATTAATCTTATAAATTTAATCTTAAATCCAAGGGTTGAAAATGCGGTTACACCCCTTATTCCGGGCGTTACTATAAGTTTACCTTTATTTATGTATCTTATACTACCAATATTATTCGTTATGACAACTCATGAATTCGCACACGGAATTGCTGCGAATACGGATGGTGTTGAGGTAAAATCCACTGGAGTCCTTGGAGCAGGATTTTTTTATTTAATTGGCCTAGGAGCATTCGTCGAAGTAAATGAAAGAGA
>CAZRKO010000101.1:0-6173 GCA_964600445.1 uncultured archaeon | reverse complement strand
TTATAAAAAAGTAGCGCATATCTGTAAGATACAGAAGAGCAAATTCATTAATCGAATTGTTAAGATGATTTATTCCTCGGCTTACAATTAAAGTTTTTTTAATGAAAAGACACGCCATCAGGGATGAAAATTAAAAACTTTTTATAGTTTCTACTCTAATATTAAATAAGAGTCTATATCATCTTTCATCGCCAGAATTTTAGAAATAATTTGAGAAAGCTCATCAATAGAGATCTCATCCTTATCAATTAAAGCTTTAGCAAGCATTTGATAGGTTTCATAAGTGTCTGAATCCGTTAAATTCTTAAGTTTAGTACTAAATGAATATAAATTTAAATATGTATCTTTGTAATCTCCATCTTTTAGTGATTTTCTCCCTAAATGATCTAGAGTGTTGCTTAACGCTGCTTTAGTTCTTTCTAAGTAATATTGTAATTTTAATTTTCTATCAATAATCTCATCTTTAATAAGTTTTGCTTCTTTTTGAAATTGAATAAACCCTTCCTCATCTTTCAGTTTACTTGAGATTTGAATTAATTTTTCCGTTAAAGCTAGTTTTTCCTTAAAATCATGGGCTTTTAATAATTTTTTTTGTAGGATTTCTTTCTCATTGATTAAATTTTGCTTTGCTTCGGCTGAAAGGTCTTTTTTATGAGACCAAATAGATTTTAATACAACTTCTTGTTTTTCAATTAACGAGGTTCCCTCAACTAATCTTTTTTTCGAAAGAATCAGCTCAGTTAATGGCTTATCTAATATTTTAAACGTTTTTACTCTCTGGTCCCAATTGATAAATAATTCCTTATAGTTTAAGATAATTCTTACGAGCTTAGGGACCAGTTTATTAATTGTTTTATTGTCCTCCTTATCAGCAATTATAACAAGGTCGGATTCCGTCTCAGGAATAGATGTAATTAAAACAAAATATTCTCCTAATTCGATATTCTTTAACTCCTTAGAGCCACTAAGAACCATTTCTGAAATGAATGACTTTAAAGCAGAAAAAAACGCACTGAACATTTCAAGTTTGCCATCGCTTACATCCTGAAAGTTTTTATCATATAAAAGAATGCCGGATTTGCTCTGATAGAGGAAGAGTGAATATATCATTTTACCAGATCACATCAATAATAAAACTTTTTAACACCGTTTTCAATTATTAAACAAATTTCCCAAATTGCTCTAAAAAATATTCTTGTTTAATTATAGAATAAAATTTAATTTTTAATTAAAATATATCTAATCTATTTCAATTGCATATCCATATTCTTATATGGATTATTATTTTGTCTGCTAACATTTATTTAGTTTCTATTTTAATATTTTATCGTGAAATATTTAAAATTTTTCAAGAATATATCTTATGTGCTAAGTGTTTATATCTTTAGGTGATACTAATGTCTACAGAGCATAATGAAGATATTGATAGATTAATTAGAAAATATGGTAAAAAGCAGGTTTCATTAAACAAAGCGATTAGGAAATTTATTAAACCAGGTGATAGAATTTTTATAGACTCAGGATGTGCGGAGCCAATAGATCTCACTCAAAAATTGATTGAACTAGGTCCAGAACTACCCGACGTCGAAATTCTACATTTTCTAAGCCTGAGTGATTTAGATTATTATGAAACTGCTGGTACCATTCAAGATCTTTTTAGACATAACGCCTTTTTTATTGGAAAATCACTTCGCAAGTTCATTGAAATAGGACAGGCAGATTATACACCTATGTTATTATCTGAAATTCCGCGTATTTTTAAAAGTGGTCAGATGCATTTAGATACAGCGCTAATTCAGGTCAGTCCTCCAGATAGGTACGGATATTGTAGTTTCGGTATAAACGTAGACATAGTTAAATCAATAGCAGAAGCGGCAGATAAGGTTGTTGCTGAGATTAATCCTAACATGCCACGAACCTTAGGAAATTCGTTTATACATATAGATGATATCGATGCGTTTATTATTACTAATCATGATATCATTGAATTTTCATACGGCGAACCTGATGAGGTGTCAAAGAAAATAGCAAAGTTCGTTGCCAGTTTAGTAGAAGATGAATCAACAATTCAGATGGGGATTGGTCAAATACCAAATGCAGTAACAGATGAGCTTATAGATAAAAAAGATTTAGGAGTGCATAGCGAGGTATTTTCGGATGGTGTTGTAAATCTCGTAGAAAACGGAGTAATTACCTGCAAAAAAAAAACTATACATAAAGATAAAATAATATGCTCATTCGTCATGGGTTCACGGAGACTTTATGACTTCGTTTGCGATAATCCGATGGTAGAGTTTCATCCGTCCGAGTATTGCAATGACCCCTACATTATAAGCCAAAATCATAAGCAGGTTGCCATAAATGCCGCTCTTACTGTAGATTTGACAGGACAAGTTAACTCGGATTCAATAGGTCACCAATTTTATAGCGGTATCGGAGGGCAGGTAGATTTTATTCGGGGGGCTGGTCGTGCAAAAGATGGAAAACCGATAATGGTTATTCCTAGTACAGCAACTCTAAAAGACGGTACTTTAGTTTCCCGTATAGCACCTCATCTTCAAACAGGTTCAGGAGTCGTAGTGACTCGTGGTGATGTGCATTATGTTGTATCTGAATGGGGAATTGCGTATCTCTATGGCAAAAGTGTGAGAGAAAGAGTTCTTGAAATGATTAATATTGCTCATCCGGATTTTAGGGAAGAGTTGTTGGAACACGCAAAGAGATGGAATTACGTGTATTCGGACCAGAAATTGCCGGTTTCGATAGATGGAAGGATAAGCGTTTATCCTCAAAAATACGAGACATCATTGCAACTTAAAAATGGAAAGACCATTATAGTTCGTCCGGTGAAGCCCACGGATGAGAGAATGTTTCAGGAACTTCATTATTCTTTAGATGATCAAGATCGTTATTATAGATTTTTTACTCCTGTTCATGATTTCCGCCATAGATTAGTCCAACCCATGATAAATATTGATTATTCAACAGACATGATATTAGTCGGAGAATATTCTGAAGATAGCGAGAAAAAGATTATTGCAATCGGTGGCTTTTTCAAAACAAGGAATCCTTCAATAGCCGAATTGGCATTTATCACTCATAAAAAATGGCGTGGTCTTGGGATTACTAAATTTTTATTGAATTACTTAGTTCAAATTGCCCGTGAACTAAAATATAAGTCATTATCGGGCTCAATTCTTCTTGAAAATAGGCCAATGCTCCACATTATTGACAATGCTGGTTATCAAATAACATTTAGGCATATGGAAGGAGGAGTTTTGGACTTTATTCTGGAAATTTCAAAAAAATAGTTTACCCTAGAGTTTCAAAAGATTATTTATTCATATTATAAGCAACACGGACGGAAATCTACATTTCGAGAAAAGAATACTCCTTATAATGTCTTAGTTTCAGAAATAATGCTTCAACAGACTCAAACGAGTAGAGTTTCTGAGAAGTTTCTTAAGTTTGTGAAAAATTAATGATGATTTGATTACAATGGCTTAGATGTTGATTAACTCACTTTAATTTTCCGGTTTTCAAGTATTTTCCAATTTTTATTGCCAATCTTTCTTGTTTCTTCCACTCTCCAAACGCAAATCCTTTCGATGTTAATTCCATTATAGCCTTTTCAATATCTTTATTTATCCTCCCTACATCCTTTCCGGCAAATGGAGTCTGTGGTAATGGAATAAACGAATGTGCGTGGATTCTTGCCCCTTTTTTTGATAAATCTTTCATCATATTGATCGTAAACATAACATCTTTTTCTTTTTCACCAGGAAGCCCAAAGATGAAATCTACATTGGCTTTGAGATTTTTGGATAACGTTAATTCCACTGCGTTATTGACATCTTCAATGGTATGATCTCTATGGCAAAGATCTAAGATTCTTTGGCTGCCGGATTGTGCCCCTATTATTATATTATCGTTTGACGCATATTTTAAGATTAACCCTAAAGTTATCTCATTGACGTGTTCGGGTCTGACTTCTGAAGGAAATGAGCCAAAAAAGATTCTACCCTCTGGTTTTATAATCTCATTTGTTTTTTGCAATAAATTTTCTATTTTTTCTAAATTTACCGTTTTTCCGTCGCTAGAACCATATGAAAAAGCATTCGGGGTTATGAATCTTATATCAGTAAGATTATTAGCTTTCATTAATTTTACAAATTCACAGATAGACGCTATACTTCTATGCCGAGGATAAGCCCCTAGGATAAAAGGAGTTTGGCAAAAATAGCAGATATAAGGACACCCTCTCGTTATTTCAATTGGTCCGAATTTATTGTGTTTGATTGGAAAAGGAGAATATTTATCTAAATTTATCGGAGGTCTCTTACCGGTATAATAGTAATTCCCATTTTTATCAAGGTAAGCAATACCTTTTATAGTTCGGTAATTTTTTTCGTTTATAAAATTTTTTACGAATTCTATTAGACTCTCTTCCCCCTCCCCGATAAATACAACATCAAATCCCATTTTAAGTGTTCTCTTAGGATCTCCAGTAGGATGGGGTCCGCCAGCAATGCAAAAAATTCTACTACCAAATTTTTTCCTTATGATTTTAATTAAACCAAAAATGTCCCATAGCTGTGTAGTGAAAAAAGATATTCCCAATATTATTTTTTCATATTTTTCAATGAACTCTGTTAAACTATTTAAAAGTTCCTCCTTATTTCTCATAAAATAAATATCTAGATCATTAAAATTTCTTTCTGTTTCTAAGGCACCAGTTAACGCATTGAAGCTATATTTATTAGCATTAGTATAATATACAATAAATGCTGTTTTTTTCGACAAATTTTTTCTCGTAATTAAATTATTTTGAATAATTGGAAAGTTTAATTTATTATAATATCTAAATACACTTAAAATTATAAATATTGGATTCTATAAGATTTATAAATAAAACAAATTCGATAAATAGTATTAAAAAAAAAAAAATTAAGTGGGAATAAAAATTGATATTAAACGAGATTATTGCTACGACCACTAGCGAGGTGGGCGTCTCTTGGTTAGATTTCTACTCCATCGGTCATATATGCTTCGGAATAGGCGTGTTTTTATTCTTTTCTCTATTTTATTCGATACCTAAAGCTCGGGGCGACACGCCCCTCCTTTCACTTCTGGCGGTGTTTATCTTAACTTTTATTATCTTAATTGCATGGGAGGTTTTAGAAAATACATTATTATTAATATTAAACCTAAAGTTTGAGAACCGAACGGATAGTCCGCAAAACATTTTTACGGATATGATTTTTGGGACTATAGGTGCACTAGGTGCGTGCTTGTTTGCATACGAATCCTTTGAAAGGGAAAAGAAACATTGGCCGTACTATGTTTTTGGGTTAATCTCATTTGCTATATGGATAGGTGTATTTATAATCCTTCGCTACTTAACCTTAACATGAATTCGCCCATGATTTAATTAAATCAAAATTTTTTTTATTTTTGACTTTTTTTACTATTTTAAAGTGGAAAGTTTAACTAAATTTATTAATTTCAAGAAGGGGAATATTCCCTTAATTTTATCAGTTCCCCATGGGGGCACATTAGAATGCAGTGAAATTCCTAAAAGATTAGATGGAGTCCTTGGAATTGATAAAAATACAATTGAATTAACTCAAGATTTAATATTACATTTAGAAAGATTATCTGAAAGATATTTTTCTGTAAAGAAGTCTCCCTCTTATATTATATCAAAAGTCCGTCGCAGTAAAATAGATTTAAATAGAATGGAAGCAGAAGCGTATTTACCAAATTCCCTTCTTGCTAAAAAATTATATCAATTTTACCATAGAAAAATTAGAGAATTAATAGTTTATAATTTACATAAACATAATTACTCATTTTTACTTGACATTCACGGATTTGAAAAAAATAAGCGCCCACTGGGATATCGAGATGTAGAAATTGTACTAGGGACTAAAAACTTAGCTACGATTTATCCAGAACCCGTTTCCATAAAATATTGGGATAAAAACTTGCGTGGAGAGATTATTAAAAATTTCCTTGATTTAAACGTTCCTATAGCTCCAGGACATCCAAGAAGAAGGGAGTACATATTAACTGGTGGATATATTACGCAAAAATATGGTGTAGCTGAAATACCAGGTAGTCAGACGATGCAGATAGAATTTTCTGATAGAATTAGGATCTACGATAAAGAA
>CAZRKO010000100.1:0-6237 GCA_964600445.1 uncultured archaeon | reverse complement strand
GATGAGTTTTTAATAAAGATTCAAAATCTCATTAAAGATTATGAGGATTTAACTTCCAGATTAGAAAGTTCAGAAAGTAAATTTAAAGGTATTTATGATAATTATACATACATCTGGATTGAAACCAATAAAATAAAAGATCTAAACTTTAAAATCAACAAGTTGTCAGATAATTTAGCAATTTGGGAAGAGATCAAAGAATTTTCTGACTACATAGAAAAAATTAATATCGAATCTACTAAAAAAAAGGAACGTAAGAAAAAGGATTTTGCCATAACATCCCATTTCAAAACCATTTATAAATTTTTCAGCAACAGAAAAGATGGAGCCCTCGATTTTTATTCGGATTTAATAACTTTCTTATATAGTAAGAATATAATTGAAGAATATGAAGGTAAAATAGAAGAAAATGATGAATATGTAAATATTCTTGATAGAAAAGAAATAAAAAACAAAATTAAAGCTTTAATACATCCAATAATTAATAAATTAATTGAGGATAAATTAAAAGAGATCTTTAATGAAATTATTGAATTAGATAAGACCTTTAAATTAAGAGATGATAAAAAAGAAGTTAATTTAAACAAACTTTTAGAACAACAATTTGGCACATTTTTGCCGCAAATAATTGATTATTATTTAAAAGGTTTAGAAAATAAATATCAAGCTGCTATTGGTGATTTAAAGGATTATGATGAATTCAAAAATGTAGCAACTTTTTATTCTGAAAAAATTGAAATCCTTTTCTCTTTGGTTGAGGAAATAGAAAAGTACATTGTAGTTTTTGACTCAATCATAAAGCCATATGAAGGAATAACAAACGAGGTTAAAAAAATAATTTCTAATGTATTTTCTGAAATTGAAAGGAGGAAAAATGAATATTTATATTACCTCAAGACCATTAGAAAGGAAAGATTGAGAGATAGTATAAGAACTTTTATTTATGATAAAATTTCAGAAGTTAATGAAATAATGAGTAAATATCAAGATGAAACTTCGCTGATCGTAAGAGAGGAATTTCCTCAATTAAAAAAAATTCAGAGTATTTTTAGTGAATACAAAGAAACCATTCAGAAAATTAAAGATGAAGTATATACAAAATTAGATTCATTTAAAGAAAAAGACATTGATATTTATCAAATTATTAAGCAATGGGAAGACAATTTCACGCTTAAAAAACAACAATTAGGTTTTCTACTTAGTCTGTTAATAAATAAGTTATTTAAAAATTTTAAAGATTTGATTGAAGAAGAGAAATCTTTATATGAACATATTACAGAAATTACGGATCAAAAAGACAATTTTGATAATGTTCCATTAAATTTCGCTATATCAAATATTTTAGTAGATAAATTAACCGTAGATGAATTAGATGAAAGAACTCATGAAATCCAGTCAAAAATAGAAAAATTAAATAAAGAAATGGAACTCTATCGTTCAGAATTATCTAATTTAAAGAAAACCTTAGCAGATAAGGTAAAATTAAGAGAGGGCATTACGAATGAGAATGTTCAGTGCGGTGTTTGTCGGAAAACATTTGATTTTGCTAAGGATCAGATAATTAAATGCCCTTTTTGTGACGCAGTATATCACTATCTTTGTGTAGCTTTCTGGTTATCAAAATATAATTCCTGCCCTTCTTGTCAAAATACTTTTCTTGATCCTAATGCGGGTTTATTTGAAAGTGAATAAAGAATATTAAATAAATTATACAAGAAACTTTTAATCTAAAAAAATAAAATAATTTAGAATTTTAATATGAAAGGGCAGAGAACGGTAAAGGTTAAGCATCCAACTTTAAGGGCTCTTAGGAACAATTTGAGGTTAGCTATTATATCAGCAGTTAAGGATAAATATAATCTCATATCCGAAGAGTGGCGAAGCCTTGTTGACCCGACTGGAATGCAAAGAGAAATTGCACATAATCTTCATGATGAAAGAAGCTCTTTAATACAAGCTCTTGAGAGATCCATCTGTATATGTCCAGTGTGTAATAAGACTGATCGAGATATGATTTATTTTCCTTTATTTAAATCTTGGGTTTGCATTAATTGTTTTGAGTCCAGACATGAATATTGGGAGAAGGAGTTAAATGATAAAATTAAATATGAAAACTATTAATTAATACTTTTCTTGATCCTAATGCGGGTATGTTTCAAGAATAGATTATTTTCACAATTTTTTTAAATCTTATTTAATCAAAAAAATCAGTATCTATATTTTGGAGGTGTTTTACTTTTTATTCTCTCATGAGGCGTTTTGCTTTTAATCTGTTGTTTTTGTATCGCCTTAAATTTCTTTATCTCTGCTTCTAATCTATTTTTTTCACGCTTTAATTGGCCTTTTTCTTGATCTAATTTATTTCTTTCTCGTTTTATATTATTTTTTTCTTTATTTATATTGATTTTCTCTTTTTCGATTCTATTCTTTTCGCTTTGATTATAAGATTGAATCTTATCTTTTTCATTTTGCAATCTTCTTATCTCATTTTTTAATCGTTCCAGTTTATTCTCTAAGTCTCGTGTTTTATTTTCTAATGAACCTTTTCTTTTTTCTAATCCCGGGATTTTACTCCGTATACTTTTTACAAGAGCCTCTTCATTTTTTCTATCTCTATCTAAAGATTGTTTTTCTCTATTAATATCACTTTTCAAATTTTCTAATTCACGGGCTCTTTTTTTCATGTCCTTAAATTTTTTATTGAGATCATCAGTTTTTTTTCGAAGATTATCTCTGGCGTCTTTAAGTTTTCTTTTTTCAGCATTAATTAGAGCTTTGCTATTTATAATTTCTTTACGTAAACTATCCAACTCGTTTCTTAAGCGGTTTCTATCATTTAAAAGGTTATCATTTTCATTTTTTAGATTATCGATATTATTCTCTAGTTTAAATTTCCTTTTTTCTAGATCATTTCCTCTTTTTTCTAAACCAGGGATTTTAGTTCTGATTTCTTTTAATTGGTTACCTCTTTTTTGTTTTTCAAAATCCCAATCTCTTTTCTCAATATTAATATCATCTCTTAGCTTGTTTAACTCATCTCTTTTCTTATTAATTTCATTTATGATGTTAGAAAATTCTTGTTTTTTTCCGTGAATTTTTTTATTCCCGTCAATGATTATTTTTTTGATATTATCTAATTCGTTAGTTAATTGATCCTTTTCATAAAGTAGATCCCTAATTTCATTCTCTCTTTCCTTTCTTTTTCGTTCTAAATCTTTAATCGTTTCTTTATATCCTTCTATTTTATTAACTATATTTTCCCATTCCTTACGTTCTTCCTCTAATTTTTGGCGCTCGAACTTAATTTTTTTGAGCAATGCTTTATCAGCAGTTAATATCTCCTCTTTTTCAGGGGTTTTATCTTGGATTTGGTATTTGGGGGGTATTTTTTCTTTCATTTGATTTTTTCCTTAAAGATATGTTTAATTAAATAAATTTTAGGTTATTATATTAAAGTTCTTAATGGATAAATGATGATTCCAAAACTAAATAACTTTATTCAATGATTTTATTTATATAGTCAAGTTAATATTATTTATATACTAGTATTGATATAAAAAAGGTATTGTATAACCAAAATAAAGTAAAAAAAGTTGATCATTATGGGTTTTGATGAATTTGATGAGGATTTGGGAGAACCTGAGGAAAAAACTCCTATGAAATCTAAAACTCCTGCCACTCCACCAGCGGGAGGAAAGAAAATGAGTCTCTTCTTTACCTCTACAATTGGACCTGGTGAGAAGCGACAGAAATTGTTAGTTGATGATGGTAATACAGTTGGAGCGGTTAAGCAAACTATCGGTAATATTTTTGGACTAGATCCTGCAGATTTTCATTTATCTTCGGGAGGAGTTACGATGGACGATAGTTCTCCGATAAGCTCATATAACGTAAGTGATGGAGATGAAGTACTTCTAATACCAGCTAGTACAGCTGGTTGAAATTATCTTAAATATTTAGATAAATAATATCTAATAAATTCTATTTAATTTTTTTTTTATTTTATGAATAATTCTTTAATTTAAATTAATTTAAAAAATTGGTTTAAAACAGTATAGGTGTAAGGATTGGGAGAGGAATCTGATTTTTTTAGCAAGGAGTTAACATCTACAGAGAGAGATCTGTATGATCGGCAATTTAGATTGGAAGGGTGGGATCAAAAACTAATTAAAAATTCACGCGTGTTGATTGCAGGAGTAGGAGGATTAGGATGTGAAATCGCTAAGAATTTAGCTATGTTGGGAGTGGGACATCTTGATTTAGTTGATTTAGATATAATAGAACATTCAAATTTAAACCGGCAAATCCTCTTTACCGATGCTAAAATGGGCGAAGCTAAAGCTTTAGTTGCGGCAGCAAAATTAACGCAAATTAATCCAAACATTACAATCAAAGGTTATCATAGTTCATTAGAAAGGCTTGATCCCGCAGTCTATAAAGCAGCCGATGTAATCATCGGAGGTTTGGATTCAATGAACGCGAGACTTAATTTAAATGCTCAATGCGTGCGTTTTAAAAAGCCGCTTATCGACGGAGGTGTTGCTGGTTACAACGGCCACATCTATACAGTTTATCCTTACGAAAATGCATGCTATGAATGCGACCCACTTCCGGTTGCTGAAACGGACGAAATGGCTGCCTGCACCGTGGTAGGTGTTCCTAGGAAACGGGTTCATTGTATTTTTAAGGCGAACATGCTTTTTAAAGACAAAAATGAAAGAGATCCCGATGCCAAAAGCATTGAAGATGTTAATTTTATTCAAAACGAAGCAAACGATCTAGCACAGAAACATAATTTTCTACCTTTATTTTCAAAAGCAGATATCATTAAAATAATAGACAGACATGATCCTGGGATAATTACGATAAATTCTATCATATCCGCACTTCAATCGCATGAAACAATCAAAGTCTTGCATTGGTTGAAAGGAAATAAAGCTTTGGGAGAGCCTATTAAGTCCTATATTATTTTTAATGGAATGACAATGAAATTTTACCCGATTGAGAAGAATAGAAATTTACAATGCCTGCAGTGTGGAGATCAAGTTCGAAGAGTTACTATTGGTATTAATCAAAATGCTCATTGTGAAGAAATTGTAAATAAATTAAGCAATATGGGGTTTGTTAAAAATCCAGAAATGGAACCAACTTTAACATTAATGGATTTCAACGATATTAATGTAGTAGATCTTGATCTTACAACTGGCGAGAACGATTTAAAAAATTTGGAATTGATTACTGCTGTTGGTTTTAAAGGGGGAGAAATTTTTATAACTTTAAATATTGTATAAATTATTTTTAAATTTCTGGTTTCAATTTAATTTATAATTAATTATTATTATATTATATTCATAAAAATATTAAAAAAAATCATAGGTATTGGAAAATAAAATGAGTTTAAGAAGTAGTCGAATTTCACAGGATTTCGCATCATTGAGAAAATTACTAAAAGATGGAACAATAGCTCAATTAAAACCTTTTAATCCAAAAAAAAAGAGCATTGACCATTTAGCCGTCACGCTTAAGGGTCCTAAGGGGACTGCTTTCCAGGGTGGTTTGTTTAGGATGGAGATTAAATACCCCCCTACTTACCCCAGACATCCTCCATTTGTACGTTTACATACTCCTATTTGGCACCCTAATTTTTGGCCAAAACCCTCTGAATATCCAGGTCAGAGAAATATTTGTTTAGCCCTCGTAGATCCAAGTTTTGTAGGAAAAAAAGGAGGTTGGAGCCCATCAAAAACAATTGTTACAGTAACACAAGCAATTACGGCGATGTTTAATACACGAGGTTTACTCATAAACCCAACTGACGTATTCAATAAAAAAGCCGCTCTCGAAATGATGAATGATCGCAAGAACTTCGAGAAAAAAGTAAAGCATTTGGTTAAGAAATATGCTAATCAAAAATGGTGAAAAATAAATTGGAAAATGAAAAATCTGATGAAGATGCCATCAAAGAGGCCATAAAAAAGAGAATTAAAGAGAAAATTAAAAAAGAGCTATTAGAAGAAATCTATAATGAATTAAAACTAGAGGAAGATGAATTAGCCGATGAAATTTCTTCATCCATAAATAAAAATACAAAACAAACTCCTACAGAATCAAAAAATGAAATTAAAACTGAGCAAGTCGTACCTAAAGATTTAGAAGATAACAAAACTGTAACTATATCAGTAAAAGCTATTCTCAAAATTGCCAGCCATGCATTAAAATATGCTAATCCGAAGATCT
>CAZRKO010000099.1:0-6273 GCA_964600445.1 uncultured archaeon | reverse complement strand
AGATATAACGTTAAATATTAATTTAAACTTAAAGAATTTGTCTAGTAAATATAACGATTAATTTATATTTAATATTACTTCATGGCGATAATTAAAAATAATATTAAATAAAAGCAACACTTTTTCTAAGTACACATTTAGGATGATATTATAATTAACTAAATGAAAAAATTATTAGCAAGAAATATAATGAACACAATTTCTAGGAAAAAAATTACTATATGGATAATTGTATCAATTAACTTAATTATCGCATTTTTCATCGGCCTATCAATTCCAGTAATGGAACTAACTTTAGGTATTTTAATCGGATTTGTTGTACTTCCCGGATTAATGGTTCTCAACTATTTAATATTAGATCTCTTAAAAAGAGAATATAAGACTTCAATAATTTATGAAAGAACATTGATCTGGTCATTTTTATCACTAAATTTTTTATTTGTTTTTATGATGGGTTTTACAATTCCCTTTATGGAATCAAATGAGAGATATAACATGGGAATTGTCATGTTGCCACTATTAATAATTCTTAATTACGTTATTGTTGACAGATTTCATTATTACCTTAAAAATACTGATATAAAAGATGAGGTAAATAAAATTGGGAAAAAAGAACAAACGCAAACGGTCATCAACAATAAAGATAAAAATGATTACCCCAAAGATAAAAAAACAGTAATCGAATTTAACGGAAAATCTTATATTTTTTCAATAAGGTCACTTATTATCTTGGCGGTTGGAGCCCCTCTATTATCATATGGAATATACCAATTCTTTGACATGCCAATAAATTATTGGCTCCATGAAATTGTGGTAAAACAAACAGTTTTCTTTTTAAACCTATTATTTAATATGGGAGCAGAAACTAAATATTTCCCAGTTGGAACACATCATTGGAGTTTTATCATCCCTAATAAAGGTAGTATTTATTTTCAAACATTTTGTACAGGGGTACAAGCAATATGCGTCTTCGCGGGAATAATCATTTGTATACCTCATTCGCAAGATCCTAAAACAAATGAAGATATAATATGGAGAAAAGCGAAAGCGTTAATTATGTCATCAGTAATATTCTATGTTGTAAATGTTATTAGGATGGTGATTCAAATTTATTTATATTATATTGGTTATGCGTGGGAGGATATTCATTATTCGATATCGGCAGCTAGCTCCTTCATTGCAGCTATTATTATCCTTTTGCTACATAAGTGGATTCCAGAATTTATAATTTCGATAATTTATTTGGGATCTATTGTAAATAAGTCTATACAAAATACACGTAAGGAAAAAATTGCTGAAATAGTTGATGAATCCAATAAAGTTCCTCTTAATTTACTGAGAAAAGTTTTAGGAATGGATAAAAAGACATATATCAATGACATAATTCCATGGGCAGAAAAATTTGGATATTCTGTTAAGGGAGATTTATTAATAATCCCTGAAGATCGAGCGGAGAAATTTATAGAAATGTTAACATGGGAAAAGCCATTTGAAAAGGAAGTAGTAAAAGAATAAATTTTCTTACGTTTTCTAAACATATGAAATGATTTTTGATATTTTGAAATATCAAAAATTTTTTAATTAAACTTCATTTCACCTTTTTTTCTAATTCTTTCAATTTAGTATTGATTTGTAGAGCATTTGTATTCAAAATGTTCATTACGATGAAAGATTTTTCTTCCTTAGCTTTTTGTTTCACAATTTTATGTTTTAATTTTAAAGCATCTAAAAGTGTTTCAGGGTTTGCCGTATCGTTTGCTTTTACGATGACATCAAGAACATGAAGGGCAAGCTGAAATTTTCCCTCTTCTACGAGTTGTTTAGCACGTTCAAGAAATTTTCCTTCGTTGGCAACTTTTAAAAATTCCTTTGCAATTTCATCAGATTTTGAGGGGAAAAGGTCAGTTGGATTTCCGGTATTATACCAGCCATGATAAAGTCTATAAACATCGTGTATGGCAAAACGATAATCACCATACGAGGGCCTTAAATACCTATGGTTTTTAAATTTTTCAGGAAAAATTTCAAGCATTTCGTAGTAAATTTCTTCAAACCATTTTCCCTCATTCAACCTTTTCACGACCTCATCGTGGACAAAATGCATGGACTCCGCGGTAATTGATAAAACTTCTCTAATTTTTTCTAAACCTTCAATCAGTCTTCCATGCCCAGGAAGTAAATAGTCTGCTTTTTTTTCTATCATTTTTTCATTCGCAAGAGCCCATTGTTTAGCATAGCGCTGTACCCTAAAAGGGCTCCCGACGTTAGGAAAAGCAGATACACATAAATCGCCTGAAAATATAACTTTCTTTTCGGGAAAAAACATCCATATACTATCATCGGTTTCTCCCTTATCATGATAAATCTGAAAAGTATAATTCCCCAATTTAAACTCATAACTTTCATTATTCCGAATTACAATCGTAGGGTCAAGTCTTTCATGTATTGATAAAGTATCTGATGATCCGACCCCTACTGAAGCAAATTGTTGCCGGTATGACCAACTCTGATGTTCTTCTAGCATTCTATATTTCGCGAATCGTTTTAAAAGATTTTCGTGAGCAATTATTTGGGGCATTTCCCAATTCTTTCTCTTAATTTCTTTAATAAAAGGGGCATAACCAAAACAATGGTCGAAATGCCCATGTGAATAAATAATATATTTTATAGGTTTATCCGAAAAATTTCGAACTGCTTTAAAAATATATCGACCGAAATACCTTATTGCTAAATCAAATAAGATTAAACCCTCATCCGTCTCAACAACACCTACATTACCGAAAGAACCAATGTAACAGCAAACACCATCTGCGAAGGGTTTTATTTCAAATTTACCACGCCCGAAGAAATTTTCCATTCCTTTTGTTATTTCGTTCATTTTATATCTAATTGTTTTTTAACTATGGTTAAGTTAGGAAAGTTTTAAATAATTAAAAAATTATTTCTTAAACCTTTAATTCAACAAATTCAATAAATAACAAGAATTATTGATCTATGATGTTAGAATTTAAATCAGAACAAAAAGTTTGTTCTGTAGGTTCAGTTAAGATAGGAGGTCAACCTGGTGAAAATCCAATCGTAATGGTTGGTAGTGTGTTTTATGCTAAACATCCGGCATTATTAGATGAAAAAACAGGGAAATTTGATAAAAAAATAGTGGAAAAAGAAATAAATGAATTTATTGAGATTATCGAAGATTGTGGAATGCAAGCAATAGTCGATGTAGTAGGGAGTTATCCCGACGCGCTTGTCAAAGAATGCGAATATATTGCAGATATGACAGATTGCCCATTTTTAGTGGATGGAGTAAACGATTCCAGTAGAATCCCTGCTATGGCAGGTCTAAAAGAAATTGGATTATTAGATAGAGCGATATTAAATAGTATAGACGAGAATACGTCGAATGAAAGTGTAAATAGACTAAAAGAAATAGGGGTTAAACACGCTGTGCTTTTAACATTTGGAAGTAGGTCCATTTTTCCCCATCAAAAACTACAATTATTACAAGAAAAATTGCTTGTTAGTGCTGAAAAGGCCAATATTAAAAATACTATCATTGATACTGCTGTTTTAGATTTACCCTCTGTGGCCATAAACGTTGAAACAACTCGCTTAATAAAAGATGAGTTAGGACTGCCAACTGGGTTTGCACCAGCAAATGCCGTTTATGGGTGGGATTATGTTAAAAAATACGGAGAGCCCTCCAGATGTGGTGCAATTGCATCTATTATGACATATTGTGCAGATGCGGGAAGTGATTTTATCTTATTTGGTCCAGTAAAATTTGCTAAATGTGTTGTTCCTTCGATTGCCATGATTTCGGGTATAAATGCATATTATAGAAAGAGGATTTTAAGGAAACCTATATCTGATCAAACACCATTTAAGAAAATTTTCTAAATCCCTTAAGAAATATATCTTAAAAGTAAATCACTGGTACGATACAAGAAATCAGGCAATAATTTATTTATCCTTTCTTTTTTAATTTCCTCATCCATTAAGAACAAAACAAAGAAATCATAATCAGCGATTATTATTTTTTTAAATAAAATTACAGAATCTGCAATTTTAAAAATAGCTTCATCTTGCTTTAGAGCGCGAAATTCTGAAAAAATTTTATATAACATAGTGAATTGGGGTGCTGTAATTTCAAATATGTTTCTTAATTTCTCTTCATCTGATACTTCTTCAGCAAGTTGGATTTCTGATGATTTTAATGCTTCACTTGAAAAAAAATCAGCTAGAACCAATCCTTCATTATTTAATAACAAAGATAAAGAAATTCCTGCGCGGCTTGAAAATTTTTTGAGAATGAGATTAATTAATTTCCTATTAGGACTTAATTTGGAAATCCCTGAAGAAAAAGCCTGTAAAATGCTAAATATTGAAAAAATACTGGTTACAAATATCTCAGGTTTCTCACTAGGGACAATTTCAATTAGTTTTGATTTTATAAACTGAATATTTTCTTTGATTTCTTGGCTGCTTAAAATATCCTTATCTCCTTTAGATAAGATAAATATGATAGGGGTATCCATCTTAAACGTTTTTAACGCAGTTTTTATTTTTTGAAAATATTCGATACTTTCTCCAAATCGGGCTTTATTCTTGATATCAATAAAGTAAAAAAGTAGATCTGTTTCATATAAATAAATTTGAGATTTAGTTAAATATTTTTGCCTGGAAGCTATTTGTCCTCCTAAATCCCAAAGAAAAAAAGAGGCACCTAGTGCTTGTATTGATGAAACATTGGCTCCTACAGTAGGTTTTAAACCAATCAGTTTAGAATATTTCCTATCAACAGATAATAAAAACGATGTTTTCCCCGCGTTATCCAATCCTGCGAAGACGACTTTTATTCTTGTCGCATGTGTAATTGGAGCGTAAGGTTTTTTTTCAATTTCTATCAATTTTAAAAGTAAATCCTTAAAGAATGGTTCTATCATTTCATGAGATTTATAACCATTTGAAATCTCTTTATCAAATTTTAAAAGAAAGTTAAATACAAGGGATTTAAGTTGAGTTAGATTATTATATAAAAAGCTTCTACTATTTCTATCAACTAGAATAGAAAATGATGATGCAACTGGTTCTTTAGATGATTTAAATTTAATGAAATGAAAGATTGTTAAAGATGTAAGGTTAAAATCAGGAAAAGGTAATATCGCAAAGTAAGGAAGTTTTTCTGAATCTTTATTTAAATCTATAAATTCTTGATCTCCAGCCATCATACTTAGATTTTTTATGGAGATCTGTGTGTAATCTCTGTAGCTTAACCTAACTATGTTTTGTAACTTAAACTGCTCCGCTTCTTCTTCAGAAACCTCTTTAGGAAACATATAAATAGGTTGCGGACCAAATTTGTCGAAAGCTGAGAAGAGAAGTCCCTTGACGACCGAATTTTCGATTAGATCTTCCATTACTTAAAGCTCTTTCTATAATTAAAATTTAAAACTCCTATATTATTTTAAAGAAAAGATAATTATAAATTGTTTTATATAAGAAATATAGATGTTAAAAAAAATTGTTGAAAGTATAAGGAACAATGAAAATATCCTTGAGAAAAAAGCTCTCACTCCTATTATTGATTTTGTTGATTCAAATTCATTTAAAAATTGGACTCGTATCCATTCAGATATTGGTGAGGACTCGGCTGCGATAAATTTTAATGAGAGTTATGTTTTAGTCACCACTGATAGAATTAGAACGGAATTCATAGAGAATTTTCCATATGGCGCAGGTTTCAGCGCGATATTAGTTAGTATTGATGATATTTATGCATGTGGTGGAATTCCATTAGCTGCAAGTCTAATCATATCATATGAAGATGATGACAAGGGAAAAAAGATTATAGAGGGAATCTGTGATGCTTCTAAGAAATTTCATGTTCCAATAATACGAGGTCATACAAAGACTCACGGAAAAACATATGAGCTGAGCTCAACTATGATAGGGGAAATTAAAAAAGATGATTATATCTCAGCACGTAACGCTCAAGTAAATGACAATATAATATTAGCTGTTGATTTCGATGGAAAAGTAGGTAAAGCGAGTAAATATTATTTTGATACAACCACCTTCAAAAGTTCTGAAAATGTTTTAAGAAAAAGAAAAGCAATGAATGTCATAGCAAAAAATCATCTCGCCCATTCCTCTAAGGATATTTCAAATAGTGGGATATTTGGAACAATTTTACAGCTAATACAATATTCAGGGGTTGGGGCAAATGTTAATATAAATAAAATAGAAATACCTCCTATATTAGCACAATTA
>CAZRKO010000098.1:3724-6345 GCA_964600445.1 uncultured archaeon | reverse complement strand
GAAACAACAACCTGGGATAACTATACTAGCAAATATTTAGATGCAGTAAAAGAATCAGAATTATTAGAATTAATTGAATTTTATGACGCAAGCGACCATGAGGATGAGTATGCTATGGAAACGGCGAGAAATGAGATGCGTGATGGCAATATTGAATGTATAATCGTCATTCCTGTCGAATTTACAGAGTTATTATCAACAGGCTATCCTGGGATTATAGAACTCATACCAGATTCGTCTAATGCTATGGCTATCCAAGATAAACTTAATGCGGTTCAAGACTCTATTAATATTTTTGTGGAAGAAAATGATTTAGACCCAGAATATGTATTGCAAGAATATGAAGAATTTTCAGTTCCATCAAAATATAATTTTAGGTACAACTATAATATGACAATCTTATTACCATTTATGACTTTTGGAATTTCCTTTGTTTTAAGCATATTAGTGGTCGTCCAAGAAAAACCTATCGCAAGACTTTTACTCACACCAGTACAAAAAGCGGAAATTTTACTCTCTAAATACATTGTTTATTCTATTGTATTAGCACTTCAAGTTTTTCTGGTCCTCACAGTTGCGATTGTTAATGGTCTTTATATTGCCGGAAGTGTTATTGATTTATATCTCGCTCTATATATGTTAGGTTTTGCTGGAGTGAGTTTAGGAATGTTCATCAGTACTGTGAGTAATACAAAAACCGAGGCAAATCAGTTATATTTTGCATTTTTTATTGTTATCATATTATTAAGCGGTATGTTCGTTCCTATAGATGCGATGCCCGATTATTTACAAATTATTGCATATATGCTCCCGTTATCTCATGGTGCCCCAATCATAAAAGGGATTCTCTCTAAAGGCAAATCATTTATTGGATTTGATTTTTTTTGGTTACTTGGAATAAGCTCAGTACTCATTATTCTTTCATTCCTGGTAATTAATAGAAAACGATATGAGGTGTAAGTTGATGAGTGTGGGAAACTTAAAGGAAGTTGTTGTTAATGTAGAGAATTTAGAAGTCACTTTCGGCGAAAAAAAAATCATACATAATGTTTCTTTTAATGTAAAGCGAGGAGAGATAATTGGGTTTTTTGGAATCTCAGGAGCGGGAAAAACTACAATAATTCGCGTTTTAACTTGTCAAATTAGCAAAAAGAATTGGACCGGTAATGTAGATGTCACGAATCTAAGTCCAGGTAGCAAAAAAAATCACTCAAAAATATTAAGTAATATTGGGTATGTCCCTCAACTAGAAGAACTCAATTTGTATTATGACTTAACACCTCTTAAAAATGTAGAGGTTTTTGCTTCATGTTATGGTATGAAAAAAAAAGAAGCAAAAAGTATAGCTAGAGAATTGTTTTCAATTTTAGATATTCCAGAAGATACCTGGGATAACCCTTTAAAAAAAATGAGCGGAGGTGAAAAAAAGAGAGTTTCTATGGCTATTGGTCTAATCCATAAGCCCGACATTCTCTTTTTAGATGAACCCACAACAGGTGTTGACGCCGCAAAACGATATGATGTTCTTAGCTATTTAAAAAAGTTAAACAGGAGATTAGGTACCACGATGGTTTTAATTTCCCATGATATGGAGGCTGCCTTGATTGTAGATCGTGCCGCTATCTTAAGAGATGGAAAGCTTTTAGAATATGACTCGAATTCTAATTTAATTACATCATTGCCGAGTAACGGATTAGTAGCGCGATTTTCAATAGAGAATTTAAATGAGGAAAAAATTAACATTATCAAAGAATTTCCGAATGCCGCTAATATTAAAACTATACGTGTTGGAAATGAGACATTGGAAGTGCTTATGGACGATTTTGAAAAGAACCTCTCAAAATTAATTCAGTTCATGATGAAGAATGGTCTAAAAATAAATGCTATGAGCAGAGATGTTGCAACATTTAGAAGATACTTCCAACTAAGAATTCAAGAAGAAGAGGATAAAGAACGCCTAATAAAAATACAGCAAGATGCTATTGAAGAGGTGGAGATTTAACGGAAACCAAAACCAAACGCAAATTTAGAGTTTTATTAGCAATTATGGCTTTTTTTAGTGCTCAATTACTTATAATTGGTCTTATTAATTATCCTTGGATAGTATATTATGATGAGAATGAAGTTAAAGATCTGAAAGATGATATGTTGGATTTTGTAAATAGTCATCAAAATCCTGATTCTGATCTTTTTATTGAACCAACAATAGAGTCAAACTACAGAGCAATCGATTCAATAAATTTTTCCAATTCTGTAATTTCCTCTACTAATTTAATAAATCCAAGATATAATGATCATTTAGATAAAGATCTGGAAGATTTCTTTTTTTATTATTTATTTGAAAAACAGAATGATAATGGCTCCTTTTCAGACATATCTGGTTTAGGAAACTTGTTCTCTACTTACCAAGTTGTTGAAACAATTGATAAGTTAGATAGCTCTTTCATAAATTCACATATAGATGAATATGAAGTTAATAAAGTTAATTTAATCATTCAATACTTAAAAAATTCATTAGCTTCAAATGGCTATGGCTTTAGGCTTAATGAATACTCACCTAATTCTGATATTATTTCGACATATTGCGCTATAGAATTAGCCAATAGATTTAATGCAGATTA
>CAZRKO010000098.1:0-3624 GCA_964600445.1 uncultured archaeon | reverse complement strand
CAAGCAAATTATTGGGGGGTATTGTCAAATTTTCGAGCTGATCCTGAAAAATTACCTGAAGAAGTAGATATTGATGATATCTGGGACTATGTTGAAGATTGTTTCGATAGTAGTGAGGGTGGTTTTGGTTATAAAGCTAATGAGGATGCGAGCTTATTTTCTACTTACTGTGCCATAAATATATACGAAATGTTCTATAGTTATGATGAATATGAGGGTGAATTACCTAAGGTCAATAAAACTATAGACTATTTAGTTGACCTCCAAAATTCAGATGGGGGATTTAATTTAGGTTTAGACCTATATCAAATTACTGCTTTTTTTGGACCATTAGGAGATATCTTTTTTACACTATTAAACACTAATATTTCTACTGTTGAAAGTACTTATTGGGCTCTCTCTTCCTTAGATATTATAGGAGCAATAGATAAGGTAGATGAGAAAGATTTAATGCATTGGATGTTCTCATGTCAGAATGCTGATGGGGGATTTTCTGTCATTCTAGGATTTCATAGCGATACCATATCAACCTATTTTGGGTTAGCAGTTTTTAACTTATTAAATGCCGAACCAATATCAAAAATCGGCCCAATTGAGTTTTTAAAAAAAGCCCAAAATGATGAGGGAAGTTTCGATCCTATGCCAGCTCTTTCATTAATATTTGACCTCCCCACGTCATTCCTAATAACATATTTTGCTGCTATGGGGCTTTATGATTATGATTATCAGCCCGAAGATGTGGAAGAATTAATCGATTGGTATGAGGATTGTTTCAGTTCAAATACAGGTGGAATGGGGGATAATCCTGGGTTCGGAGGAGACTTACGGAATACCCCATATGGTATAATCCTAATCGAAGAACTTAGGTATGATCAAGCTTTTAACCCTAAACCATGGACAGAATTAATTGTAGTAATAATCTTAACTGAAATTTTACTACTTCTTTTATATGGAATTATCAATGCCGTCACCATTTTGAATGTAGCAATTTCAAAAAAATTAAAGATGAAATTTGGCATTGGTGAAAAGTTTAATATCTCATATTTAAGAAAGTCTGCTGCGATTTATTGTGAAAATTTAAATGTGTTTGCTGGCGGAAAATTAATTGTGGATTCTGTTTCTATGCGATTAGAACATGGTGAAATCTTAGGTGTTTTAGGAGAAAGTGGGGCAGGTAAATCTACATTTGTAAAAGCATTGCTAGGGATGCGTAAGTTCACCGGAATTAATCAAGTATATGGAATGAACGTAAAAAAATACGCAAAAAAAATGAGGCCCATCTATGGATATGTCCCCCAACAATTAATGCTTTATAACAATTTTACTGTATTACAAAACATTTTCTATTTTGGAAAAAGGTACGACTTATCCGAAAAAGAAATCGTGAGTAGAACTAAAAGAATCTTGCGCTCATTAGAAATTGAGGATAAGATTAATGAAAAAGTTAAGAACCTTTCTGGAGGTCAAAAAAGGCGGGTAAGTATTGCCTTAGCATTAATTCATAACCCCGTCATCCTTTGGATGGATGAGCCGACTAGCGGATTAGATCCTGTAGTACGAGAAAATCTCTGGATAGCATTAACCAAGATCAACGAACAATTTAATACATCATTAATTGTTATCACACACTATCCAGAAGAATCACGTTTCTGTCACCGAGTTGCGATTTTTGGGAGACAAAGAGGAATGATAGATTACGGGCGCCCAAGTGATTTACTTACTCAATTACCGGGACGTGGCAGGAAAATTGAATTATACTTCAATGATATAAAGGAGAATCCTATTAAAAGATTAAAATTTATTGACGGTATAGAAATGGTATTAGAAAGGAAAGCAGGAACTGATTTTTTACTATTTACTGATTTAGACCTGAATACTCTATTTGAAAAAATTAAACAAGAATTTCCAAAATCAATACCACAGATGATTCAATCAGATTGTCAAATGGAAGATTTATTTCGAATTTTAGCTTTAAAGGTGCCTGAGATTGAATAGTTCTAATTTAAAAATAAAAAGTAATAGGGGAGAACCAAGAGATATAGAATTAGCCCAGCTTAAAGCCAAAATTATTGATGCTATTAGATTTTCTGAGCGGTATTGGATGATATATAAGGAACAAACGTTCGGAATCGCCACAATTATCGATTTAACTTATAAAAAATCATATATTGAGGTCTTATTTTCTCCTAATATAGATGTGATACAAAAAAGAGCTCCTTTGGTTAAAATATTTACTCCTGGTAAGACAACATTCAACTTCAATGAGGTTCTTATCGAGCCAGATTTAGATGAAGATGGACTTGTAAGTCCTATAAAAATTATGGAAAGATTAAATAGATTGATTAAAAAAGAAATCAATTACCATCTTACCATTTTAAAATATGAGATTGAATTAATAAATGAAATATTTGAAAATTATTCAATTGATGGTAATCCATATCTTAGAAAAGTTATTATATATTTTCCGAATTATGTTGTGGAATTAAGAATTAATTTGGAAAATTATCCTGAAGTACCTAATTTATCTGAAAAAAAACAGCTGATTATAAAAAGATTTATTGAACCATTAAGGGAAAAAATTAGAGATAAAATCGCTGAGAGATATGGAATTTCCTCATTTGAAAGATTTGGAGAAGAAATCAAACTTTATGATGATGAAATGGAATTTTTCATAGAAAAATCTAAAATGCCCTTTATAGTGAAATTCAAAAATCGAATTCAAGATAAATTTAGGAAAATATTTGGTATAAAACAAAAGGAGTCTATAGAGGAATACGAAATAATAGAAAAAATAATTAAACAAAAGGATTTCAATAATATAGAGCTCATTAAAAACTGGAATGTTGAGAGTCCACCTCATATAGTTGAAGTAATTGAATCAATTTTAGAGATAAAGAAAGATTCTCAACATCTTATACTTGATAGTGTTTCCATTGATAAAATTCATAACATAATGTTTAAAGTTCATAGAGGACAATCAATTGGGATTTATTATGAATTAGAAGAATCAAACGACTTTTTAACTAAAAATCCTATCATTGATTTATTTCATGCAATTGAGGGCAGAAATGCTGATTATTCAGGAGAAATCTCTGTTTTTGGTACCAAGATCATCCCTAATGGCAAAAATGAGATTGACGGTACATTTATTACGACTGGTGAAATAGATTCAAAAATGCTAAGTATGAAAATTAAAAAGGCAATCCTTCATGATTTATATCTCGTAGGAAAGAGAAAAAGTAAAAAAACATTAATAAACAAGGCATTAGAGATAACTGGACTGCTACATAGAAAAAGCGAAAAAGTCTCCAAATTAACTAAATTAGAACAAATTTTATTCTCAATCTCAAGAGCACTTTTAAGAAGGCAGAGCATAATAATGGTTTCTATCCCACTTAATGAAATTGGACCGTTAAAAAGTGAACAATTTAATCGATACGTACAAAATATTAAAGAAGAATTTCATGTCATTCTTATAATCCATGGTCCAAAAAGTATTATTTCAAATTGCGACAAGATTATTACAATTAAAGATAAACAAGCTGAAATTGGAACTATTAAACATTTTATTTCAAAAATACCTCAAGCGGGAGAAATTATTACAATTGAATTAGACAACCCCGA
>CAZRKO010000097.1:0-6376 GCA_964600445.1 uncultured archaeon | reverse complement strand
ATCATTTGATAGCTGTGAGAGATTTTAGGTTTAGAGAAGAAGTTGCAATGTTAGCCCCTAATGCCATTGATTCTAAAAGACAATCAATGGAAAATTTATTAGAAGCAGCGATGGCTGTAGATTTCATTTATCGTTTGATTAAACATTATTTAATTCTTGGCAAGAAATCTAAATCAATGATCCTGCTAATGCAAATTTCTATGCAAATGGCATTAATTATGGCAATGGCTAAATCTTTTTACTTTGCAACAAAAGCTTTTGCGGAAGGGAGCCCAATTGGCGATGCCCTTGGTCCAATGGTTGCTGGCAGGTTTGTAAGAGATGTGTCTAACAATGGTGAAGTTGAAGCAATTGAGATCTCTAAGGATACTATAGTTCAAGAAGTAAACTTTGAAGATAGAGTGGTTTTTGTTGTTCGAGCCAAAGGTCCAGGAGGGACCGTCGGAAAACCTGGAAAAGCAATAAAGAAATTAATTGAAGAACATACGGATTCAATTTCACGAATAATTATGATAGATGCTGCTTTGAAACTTTCAGGAGATAAAACTGGTTCAATAGCTATTGGTGTTGGAGCGGCAATTGGAGGTATTGGTGTCGAGAAATATTTTATAGAAGACTCTTCTACTGGAAAGACTATCCCTATTGATGCTTTATTATGTAAACAATCTTTAGAAGATGCTATAACTACTATGAAGCGCACTATTACCCAGTCAGTTCCGTTGATTGTAGAGAAAATTAAAATGGGGATTAGAAAAAGAACTGAAAAAGGAACAAAAATTATTGTGGCAGGCATTGGAAATACAATTGGAATTGGCGTATAAATTCTCTTTTTAAAATCTTTTTTATAAAATTTTATTTAACTTTTTTAAATGTTTTTTTACTGAATTTAACTTTTTTAAATCATATTACTTAAAACCACTCAATATTATGCATTAATCATTCTGCAATAAATGAGATCTTAGAAAACTTTTAAAATTCTTTATTTACTATTCTTTCTTAATTCAAAATATAATAATTACAAAAAATAATTTGATAAAAACAAAAATTTAGAGGCGAAAATTATTGCCAAAATTTGCATCCGATGAATGGGCTAAGGCATTTTGCAAGGAAATAAATGCTAATCAAAATTATAGGGAAGCTGCTTCCTGGTGGGAAGGAGATTTTGTATTCGTAATTGAGCCTAGTGGTAATTTGGATCATGAAATAAAAATGTTTGTAGGACTTTTGAAAGGCGATTGTACTGGCGCTAAAACTTTAGCTGAAGGAGAAGAATTTGATATTTTACCTCCAAATTCACCTCCTAGACCATTAAAAGAGGGAGAAAAGATTGGAGTTGAATTTGTCTTTTCCGGTCAATATGATAGTTGGGTAAAGGTACTGAAAAAGGAGCTTGACCCAATTCAAGGATTAATGGCAGGAAAATTTAAGTTAGTTGGTAATATGGCAAAAGTTATGAGAGCTACAAAAGCGGCACAGGAATTGGTGGCAAGTACTGGGTCTGTAGATACAGAATATTATTAATAAAATTATTTTTTTTTTTTAACTTTTTTTTTTAATTTTCAAGAATTAGGATTAAGCATTTCGATTTATTAAGTTTAAACATATATAATCAATAAGGATATATTGTAAAGTGAGCTTAATTCGAATATTACTTATAACAAAAAATAAAAGAATAATGAAATATATATCTCATATGCGTAAAATATAAAAATTAATGGTTTTGTTTTTATTTTAATAATAAATTGAAGATAATAGAGTTATTAGTTTACTATGACAATCGGCAGTAATAATAAATTAGTATTTGAATTTAAAGAGGGTAATAGAGAATTAAAGAATATTCTTGGTGGTAAAGGAGCTAATCTTGCAGAGATGACAAACTTAGGACTAAATATACCACAAGGTTTTACAATTACGACTGAGGCATGTTTAGCATATTTCGAAAAACCTGAAGTAGTTATGGAAGACGTGAAGCCTAAAGTATTAGAGAAACTTAAGATACTAGAAGATATAACAGGTAAAAAATTTGGGGATGAAAAAAATCCGCTCTTAGTAAGTGTTAGATCTGGCGCTCCAATGTCTATGCCAGGAATGATGGATACCGTTTTGAATTTGGGACTAAATGATCAAAGTATCATAGGATTGGCTACACAAACCGATAACCCTCGATTCGCCTATGACTCTTACCGCAGATTTATACAAATGTTCGGCGACGTTGTTATGGGAATTGGAGACAAAAATTTTGAAAGAATTTTAAATAAGTATAAGCGAATGATCAGTAGAAATGCTCAAGACACAGATCTACAAATAATTGATTTGAAGAAGATAATCGCTGATTATAAGGAATTATATGAAAATGTAATTGGAGAATCATTTCCTCAGGACCCATTTAAGCAACTATTTTTAGCAATTGAAGCAGTTTTTAAATCTTGGAATAATAAAAGAGCTATTACATATCGAAGAATAAACAATATCCCTAATTTTGGAACAGCTGTAAATATTCAAGCTATGGTATTTGGAAATAAAGGATCAAATTCTGCGACAGGTGTAGCCTTTTCAAGAGATCCTTCAACAGGAGAGAAAATGAGATTTGGAGAATATTTAACAAATGCTCAAGGAGAAGATGTTGTGGCTGGTATAAGGACTCCAAAAAAAATTGTGGAAATGAAAGAAGAGTTTCCAGAAATCTACGAAGAATTAATGGAAACGATGGAGAATTTAGAAAATCACTATAGAGATATGCAAGACATCGAATTTACAATTGAAAATGGTATATTATTTATACTCCAAACAAGAAATGGTAAAAGAACACCCTCAGCGGGAGTTAAAATTGCTGTTGATATGTACCATGAGGGTTTAATTTCTAAAGAAGAGGCAATAATGAGAAATGATCCCAAAAAAATTACTAAATTAATGTTTAAAAATATTGATGAAAATGCAATAATTCGTGTTTTGGCTAAAGGGATTAGTGCATCACCCGGCGCTGTCTCTGGAATTGCAATCTTTGACGCGGACACTGCTGAAGAATTAGCAAATGAAGGGCAAAAAGAAATTATTTTAGTTCGCCCTCAAACAAAACCTGAGGATATTCATGGACTTTACGCGGCAAGTGGAGTATTAACTCAATTTGGTGGAAAGACTTCCCACGCTGCGGTTGTTGCAAGGGGTATGGGCAAGCCTGCTGTTGTTGGTGCCCAAGATATCGAGATTGATGAGGAAAATAGAGAACTTAAAGTTGCGGATACGGTTATAAAAGAAGGCAGTTATATAACTATTGATGGTTCAACAGGCAGAGTTATCGAAGGAAAAGTTCCTCTTGTTAAACCAGAAATTAAAGGTGAATTTTTAGAATTATTAAAAATGGCAGATGAGGTAAGGAAATTGGGAGTGCGAGCGAATGCAGACACCCCATTAGATGCCCAAAAGGCCTTAGAATTTGGAGCAGAAGGTATTGGACTCTGCAGAACTGAACATATGTTTATGGCACAGGAAAGATTGCCCGTAGTCCAATCCATGATATTGTCGAGAACGAAAGAGGATCGTCAAGATTATTTAAATAAAATTTTACCAATGCAGCAAGGTGATTTCTACGAGATATTTAAAATAATGGAAGGAAAACCAGTCACAATACGATTATTAGACCCTCCTCTACATGAATTTTTACCTGAATTATCTATTGTTTTGTTAGAGAATCAAGAATTAAAAATGACTAACGCATTATCAAGATCTCTATTAAATATACATCCTTTAGATAAGGAAATTACTAAGAAAAATAAAGTGATTAGTTTAATAAGATCTTTATCTGAAGAAAATCCTATGATGGGTTTACGAGGATGTCGTTTGGGAATTGTATGGCCCGAAATTATTGAAATGCAAGTAAAAGCGATATTCGAAGCGGCTTGTCAACTTAAAGAAGAGGGAATTGATGTTATTCCTGAAGTTATGATTCCTTTAGTAGGTATGATTTCTGAACTAAAATTTGTCAAAAATGATTTAGTTAAAATTGCAAAAGAAATTATCGAGAAATATGATGTTGAGCTTAATTATAAATTTGGTACTATGATAGAAATACCTCGAGCAGCACTTACGGCTGATGAAATTGCAAGTGAGGCTGAATTTTTTTCATTTGGAACAAATGATTTAACTCAGATGACATTTGGTTTTTCGAGAGATGATGCCGAAAGTAAATTTTTACCTGTCTATTTAAATAAGGAAATTTTAACCGAAAATCCTTTTGAAACAATAGACCAAAAAGGTGTTGGGGCATTAATGAAAATGGGTATAGAACTAGGCAGAAAAACTCGACCAGATTTGAAGTGTGGCATTTGTGGAGAACATGGAGGTGAGCCAAAATCTATTGGATTTGCTCACTCAATTGGATTAGATTATGTGTCTTGCTCTCCCTTCAGAATCCCAATCGCTAGATTAGCAGCAGCTCAAGCAGCAATTATGGAAAAAAACACTGAATAAACTACACAAATCAATTAAAATACTCCATATTCATTTTAAAAATTACAAATACATACTTTTTAGCTTCATATTAGTTCAGAATCTTAAAAATCCATAAAGATTTTATCAATTAGTTTATTAACTTAATTATAATTAATCGAGTGAATGCTTAAATGACATTGTCTATAGATGAAAAAATTGATTTAATAAAACAAGTTGGCGAAGAAATCATTGAATTAGATGAATTGCGAGATATGTTGAAGTGGAAAGAAGAAAATAATAAAGAGATAATCGCTTACGACGGGTTTGAACCTTCTGGAAATATTCATATCGCTCAAGGTCTTTTAAGAGCAACAAACGTGAATAAATTAACTAAGTGTGGGATTAAATTTATTTTCCTTATTGCTGATTGGCATGCGGCAGCAAACCAAAAATTTGGAGGTAATTTAGAAGTAATTAAAAAAGTTGGTGATTTTTTTAAAGAGCTCTGGAAAGTCTGCGGAATGGATTTAGATAATGTTGAATTTATCTATGCCTCAGATATTGTAAAAGACCCGTCTTATTGGGAACTTGTTTTAAATATTGCTATAAACAGCTCTTTAAATAGAGTGAAACGTTGTACTCAGATTATGGGAAGGAATGAATCTGATAAGTTATCAGCATCTCAGATTTTATATCCCTTGATGCAAGCAGCCGATATTTTTTATTTACCCGCTGATATTTGCCAATTAGGTTTAGATCAAAGAAAGGTGAATATGTTGGCAAGAGAGATTGCTAAAAAATTGAATAGACCTAAGCCAGTTGCAGTTCATCATCATATGTTAATGGGCTTGACTAAACCACCTGCTAGCGATTTAAATGGTATCGAAAGAACCATTGAACTTAAAATGTCAAAGTCAGATCCGGATACCGCCATATTTATGTTAGACTCTTCTGCTGATATAAAACGTAAAATAAATAAAGCGTATTGTCCTCCTAAGCAAATTGAGGAAAACCCCATATTAGAATATTGTAAATATATCATATTTGAACGAATCGATAAATTTTTTATTGAAAGACCTGAAAAATATGGAGGAGACGTAGAATTTAGCTCTTATGAAGAATTAAAACAAGATTATGCCACTGGTAAATTGAACCCTCCAGATTTAAAACTAGCAGTTATTAAGTATTTAAATCAATTCCTTGAACCAATAAGGGAGCATTTTGAAAAAGATAAGAATGCCAAGGAATTGGCTTTATTTGTTCAAAAGGAATATCAAAAAATGAAATCAAAATAAAAATATTTGATTTTATTATGGTTAGATGTTTAGTAATTGGAGATGCTCATATTCCAAGAAGAGCAAAAAGCGTACCCGATAAAATTTTAAGTAAATTGAATGAATTAACTGATCAAAAATCCTTTGACTACACGTTTTTTACTGGAGATTTAATAACCGCTCTTGATTTTATCGAATTTTTAAATTCAAAAACATATAATAATGTTTTTATAGTTATAGGCAATATGGATTATTATGGTAGTAATAGAAATGCGCCAGTTTATCAAAAATTAGAAGTTGATTTTTTGGGCAATGAAAAATTAACTATAGGATTGACACATGGTCATCAAATTGAACCAAGAGGAGATCATTCACAATTAGAATACTTAGCGACTAACGAAAAAAGTTATAATATTCTAATATCTGGACATACACATAAAGAGGAAATTTACCTCACTAATAAAGGAATATTATTATTGAATCCGGGTAGTGTCACTGGAGCATGGTCTTTTATCTCCAGCGGCATTCCCTCATTCATTATAATTCATCTCTATGAAGAAACTAAGAATATTGATGTTATTTTATTCCAATTAGATAAAAGAACTAAAAATATAGATGAATTAAAATCATATTTTATATTTGAGAATAATATCATTCATTATAGATATTAAATC
>CAZRKO010000096.1:4754-6400 GCA_964600445.1 uncultured archaeon | reverse complement strand
AATAATCATCAATCTCCTCTTCAATATCATCCCATTTTACTTTGGTGGATACGAACCATGCATTTTCTGAATCAAGCTTCCGAATCGCACCCTCATCATCGTCTTTCCAAAAAAAACCAAACTGCCATAAACTTTGATACACATCGTCATCATAATCCCAAATAGCCCATGTTTCATCTTGCTCATCTAAATCCCAATCATCATCTTCTTCTATTTCATAATAATTATAGATTATTCTTACTCCATCTTCGCTCCAAGGACTTGTCTCCTCATCATCAACATCAAGAATAACTAGCTTTATACCTATTATATCCTCGTCTATATTTATATCGTCATCAATGATTTGTTTTATCGCAGTTTCAGGAAATCCTAAATCTTCTAACATGTCTTCGTAATAATCCTCATAAACGTCTTCATCGTACATGACATCGAATATAAATGTATCATTTGCTTCAATACCAACATAACCGGGGGTAGCTGCGTAAGTGAAAGAAGAAAATAGTAATAATAACAACCACGTCAATAGTAGCATACTATAAATTTGTGATTTTTTCATATTTTTTTCACCCTTTTAATATCACTAAATTTTTAACTTTCTTAATTTATTTTTTGGATAAAGTTTAGTATTTTAAAATAGAGTTAAACTAGTATATATACTTTTCTAATCAAGAATAACAAACATGTTTAATCAGTATCCAATTTTAAATATCTTATTAAAATTAAAAAAAAGAAATTTTAATTTATTTAGTGTAAATTTCTTGTTTCCCACATTTATTGATTTTTAAGTTCAACAATAACAATTGCTATTATAACTATAATCGCTGCTGCGCCTCCAACAATATATCAGAAAGAGTCGTAAACAAACATATATTGCCATATTTTTACTTATTTAATAATTATGGGCTTATCATCTTATACAATATGGAACGAGTTCAATTAAAATAACACATATCATTCATTTGATCAAATCATTGTATATCTCACTCTTAACTTTTGTAATATCCAAATAATATTTTAATTTTTGAACAATAATTCGTGTTTTCTAATTAAATAAAATTTAGCTAGAAGGCTCGATCAAACGTGCTTACTACAAAAAGTAAAATTTGTTTCTTAGGAGAAGGTGGGGTCGGTAAAACTTCATTAGTAAGTTTACTTCAAGGAAAAGAAATTGTAAAAAAAACAAATCCTACGGTAGGGTTAGAAGTTGAAGATTCTGTTCTAAATGGGAAAAGATGTTCTATTTGGGATTTAGGAGGACAAGAGCGATTTCGATTTATGTGGCAAGATTTTTTAAAAGGAACAGGCTTAGCAGTATTAGTTACAGACTCTACAGAAGACAACGTTCAAAAAACAAAAGAAATTTATGAAAGGTTTTCACGATGCTTCGGTGCCAAAATTATTGCCATAGCGAATAAACAAGATCTTCCTGGAGCGTTAAATGTTGATAAAGTTCAAAAGAAATTAGGAGGCATTAAAACATATGAAATGAGTGCTATTCAAAAAGAATTACGAGGTCGAATGAGGCAAATTTTAGAATATGAAATAAGTTCAGGTTAAAATCTCATTTTATCAAAATGTTTTTAAAAAAGTTTCCCTATTATATGAGCTAGGCGGACACATTCGGGAAGTTTAGAATCGATACAAAT
>CAZRKO010000096.1:0-4654 GCA_964600445.1 uncultured archaeon | reverse complement strand
TCCCTATTATATGAGCTAGGCGGACACATTCGGGAAGTTTAGAATCGATACAAATTTTTGACAATAAGGACTCAATTTTTTTGACTTCTATTCCTTTAAAATGAAAATATATTTTTGTAAGACCTCCTGCGGTGTTTATTTCAGTCTGATATAAATTTCCGGCAATTATTATTTTTTGAAACTTGTTTTTATATGTATTCGGAAATTTTTTTATTAGCGCTTTTTTCACGGAATCAAGGTCAATCTCCCTCTCTGTAATTGCTATGATAGGTTTTCCTATTTTTTCATATACTTCATTAATATCATATATATTAAATCCAGCAAATGTAATAGTATCGGTAAGAACATATTGGACGTGTTTCTCATTTAATTTAATGAGGTTTATTAGGGCATCTGTCGCATCATCGCCATCAATAGTTATGGTTTTTCTTACGGCATTTACCATTCTAACTCCTTGACACACTACTCCAATTAATTCTGTTGTTTTTTTAGAGTTTGATTTAAGTGAAAATGTGGCATCATCAAATCCAATTGTAATGGGGTTTTCTTTCATTCTTTAATCTTCAGGTAAATATTTTTTAGTATAATTTAATAGATTAGTGAATGCAACCGTTGCATTTTTTATTTCTGGTGTCCTGCTTTGGATATCTCCCGAAAGATTATCCTTGAGAAAATCAATAATTTCATTTAACGTCATTTTATAATTTAAATAAACATAAGCAATTATAGCTTCTACTGTATTAGCAAGGTCATGGGCATCTGCTCTATTCTTTGCAAAATTTTTCATGCCGGCATTTTTCAAAGCATTTGATAGTATTGTTTTATTGACTTTTATTCCTGTTCTTATAATGTTTGAACTGTTTTCAGTTAAATAAATTGATTTGGCAATAGAATATGCTAAGTTTACAATACCATCTCCTATTTTTGCTAGTCCTTTATCTGTTCCTATCCTTTTTTGAGAATTTAGATCACTAATTAAAAATGTATAGGACATTATTATAAGTAGAATTACAAATTCTTATAAGTTTTATATTTAGAGGGTAATTAAAGATTTACATAAGTTTATTGAAAATTTTTTGAACTTCTATCACTTCTTCTCTTAAAGATTCAATTCCTTGATATATTATCTCTTTAATTTTATGCCCTGGTTCAAGGCGAATAAAAATTTGAGCGGGGGCTATATTTGTATGTTTGTATGCTGCTATATTTACACCTTCTATATTTAACAAGTGTTTTACAAAAATATTACAAAAACCATGAGATTGCCCCTCAATTTGTAATTCATAATCATTTTCTGAAAGACCTGTACTTAAACCCAAATTGAGATATTTATAATCCGGAATTTCTTCTTCTTCAAGTTCGTATTCTAATTCCTCAATTTCTTCTTCTTCTTCTTCTTCTTCAGGAGCAGGTTTTTCAATATCTTTTAGTTCTTCTGATGATTTTTTTTCAATCTCTGGATAAACGCTTTCAATTTCCTCTTCTTCAAGATCCTCAAAATCATTATCTTCCTCTGGTTCTACCTTTTTTTTCTTTGCCATTCTAATAACTCCAAAATAATTAATTCTGTTAATCTTAATATATAATAAAATAAATCTTTTTTGGTTTCTTATATCATAAAGGAAAGATTGATATTACAAAAATCTCTCAGCTAACTCTTTTAATCTGTCGCATGCTAAGTATTGAAGATCCCTTGAACCATATAAGGTAATTTTAATAGATTTACACCCGTTTACTGATACATTAAGGTTAACGTAATCTATTTTTTTTTGAATACTTTCAAGAAATTTAATTAAATTCTCCAATTTACCGCTACTATTATAAAAATGAATGACTTTTTTTCCTGATTTAGGCAATCTTTAAACCTCTCTCTATAAAGATGGTGTATACAAAAGATAAATTAGAACCTTAAATTTTCTTTTGTAGAATTATAATCGTCGGCTAATTTTCTTCTCTCAATATTCCCACATAGACTACATTTAAGCCTATCAAAACCAACTTTTTCTTGAACCGTTCCACAAATAGAACAATCAGCATGTATGACACCTAGATGTTTCCCAACTGTACTCAATGTAAATTCGTTAGCATTTTGATCAACTACTTTAGCTCGAACTATATCAGTTAATTGAAAAGCATCTTTAACTTTTTCAACATATTTATTTGAAATTTGGGAAACATGAACATTACCTAAATAAGAAGAATTGAAATGAATTTTTCGATTAATTGTGTAAAAACTTAAACCAACAGAATATTTTCTTAAAAAAATGATAGGTCCAAGTACAATATCTCCAATTTTAACGGTTTTTCGGTCTTTTTCTTGATGAGTGTCTATCTCGATTTTTCGTTTACTATTTATGGAAATCGTACCAGTTTTAGTAGCAAAGATTTCTCCCCCTTTGACGAAAGTAGATTGTTCATCTGGTAAGAATTCTTCTACAACTCCAAGATATTGACCAGTTATTACAATGTCTTTATTTTTAACAGTATCTTTTTTCATTAGAATCAATATATGAGTTTTAATTTTCTCAATTAGAAAATCTATTATTTTCTTTCTTTTTTAAGTAATTATTATTAAATAACGTAAATAAATTTATTTATAATGGTTTATAACGTAGAAAATAATCTTAGGCGATGGCTATAAGCAAAAAGGAATTTATCTTTAGAATTCAAAACACTGAAACATTTATTGATCCTAAAGTTGAATTAGAACAATACTCTATTGACGCGTCTTGTGCTGTAGACATTATTTATATTGCGGGGTTTGAATTTAATGATATAAACCAAAAAATTATTGTAGATTTAGGAGCAGGTACGGGAAGGTTATCAATAGCTACTACTTTCTTTAAACCTGCTTACGTTTTAAGCGTAGACATTGATTTAAGCGCATTATTTATATTAAAAAAAAATATTAAGAAACTTCAGCTTGAAAATATCATATTTCCTATATGTACTGATGTAAAATACTTTGAAATATCCAAATTTCTTTTACCTAATTCACAAATAACAACAATAATGAATCCCCCTTTCGGAGTCAAAAAAAGAACTGCTGATAGAATTTTTCTCGAACGAGCTTTTGCATTTTCCAATATAGTTTATTCCATACATTTAGCAAACAAGGGGGTACATAATTTCATCTCAAACTTTATTAGAAAGTATAATTGGAAAATTGACTATGTTCTCCCATTCAATATGATACTTGAAAGAACTTTTCAATTTCATGAACAAAAGAAGAAAAAGATTAACGTAAATCTTTATAGATTTATTAAAAAATAAAAATAATAAAAAAATATTCAAAATATTATTTGATCTTATTGAAATTTTTTCCAAGAGCCGAAGTTTTTTGGATAATTTGCATTTTCGCCTAGCATCTCTTCAATTCTAAGAATCTGATTATATTTTGAACAGCGATCAGATCTTGCCGTAGCACCTGTCTTTATTTGACCAGAACATAGCCCTACTGATAAATCTGCAATGAAAGGATCCTCTGTTTCACCGGATCGATGTGATACCATCACATTAAAATCATTCTTAAAAGCCATCTTAGCTGCGTTTATAGCTTCAGTTAGAGATCCTATTTGATTAACTTTGAGCAACAATGCATTCCCTGCTTTTTCTTTAACTGCTTTTTCAAGTATTTTAATATTAGTTACGGTAATATCATCGCACACTATTTGAATAGTATCATCAACCTTAGCGGTTAAGTTTGTAAAACCTCTAAATGCTTTCTCTTCAAAAGGATCTTCAATTGAATTTAAGGGGTAATCATGAATTAAGTCAATATAATATTGTAGCAATTCTCCTTCATTTAATTTCTTCCCATCAATATGATAGACATTATCTTTAAAAAATTCACTTGCCGCCGCATCGATTCCTAAAACAAAATCTGTACCCTCTAAAAATCCAGCCTCTTCAATTGCTTCTAATATTACATCCATGGCTTCTCTAGTGTCTGAAAGATTAGGAGCAAAACCTCCTTCATCTCCAACATTTACAGCGGGTCTCCCATATTTTTTGGATAAAATTCCTTTTAGGGTATGATATACTTCAGCCACATTTTGAATCGCATGAGAAAAAGTTTTCGCCCCTATTGGAAGTATCATAAACTCTTGAATAGCCAAATTATTTCCCGCATGTTCACCTCCATTCAAAATATTGCAACAAGGAAGAGGTAAGAGAAAACTGTTTCTAGGGGAATTATGAATTAATTCATAAAGATATTTAAATGGTGGTTTCTCGGTCAATTTAGCTGCTAATTTTGCTATAGCTAAAGAGACAGATAAAATCGCATTTGCCCCTAATTTACCTTTGTTTTCAGTTCCATCAATGGAGAGCATTTCTTCATCTATTTTCGTTTGTTCTCTAACATCAAAACCAATTAATTTTTTAGCTATTATTTCATTTACATTAGAAACTGCTTTTGTAACATGTTTACCCAAGAATGATTTACCCCCATCCCTTAATTCTAATGCTTCTGACACACCTGTAGAAGCTCCTGACGGGACAGCAGCTCTAGCAAAGCTTTTTTCAGCAAAAACATCAGTTTCTACTGTTGGATTGCCACGTGAATCTAAGATCCACCGAGATTTAATATTTGTAATTTTAAAACTATTTATAAATAATTTTTTAATTATTTTTTAAATTTTTTTTATTAATT
>CAZRKO010000095.1:0-6466 GCA_964600445.1 uncultured archaeon | reverse complement strand
CCCATGGTCGATTTGATAGAAACAAAGGGAGATAAAAATAATTTATATAATTTTGTAAAGAACATAGACACACGATTGGAAGATGCCATCAACGATTTGCGGATGCAAAAGATTTTAAGCAAAAAAGAAGCGGATCAAGATAAAGATGTTATAAACAATATAGTTTGGTAAGAAGGAATAATTATTTTTTTATTTTTTTATTTATTAATAAATAGCATATTTTTTATCCTATATAGCTCATATTTTGTCCACAACATTCTGGAATACGCTGGTGTCCACATTGATCAGAACAGCAGCACATCAAATAATCTTCTTTTAAAATCATTGATATATCACAACATTCAGGAACAACTTTCTCATTTCCGCACACATTACATGACAATTTGGGCATTTTTAGCATCACCTTTCCTTAATAGTTCTTCTATCTAATTCAAGGGAAAATGGAAACAAAAATACTTCTGTTATACAATATAATTTTATTAAAATAATTGTTTTAGTGGTAAAAGTAAATGTGCCTTAAATCTTCTTAATTATTATAACTCGTTTGACAGAAAGATAGTACAAATAAATATTGAAAACTTTACCTTTTCCTTACTTCAAAAATTCATGCATAATTACGTGCGTGTTAGTTTTTAAAATTCCATCAATGGGATCTATACTCTTAGCAAAAGACTCATACAATTCGTCTGTTGACTCTACTTCAATCTCAGCTAAGATATCATAATCTCCCGTTAACGAAAAAACCTTTTTTATTTCGGGGACCTTCTTAAATTGTTCTATTACGTCTACCATTGCTTTATGTTCAACCTGGCAAAAAATTAATGCTTTAATTGTCATTATAAAAACCTCAAATAACAGATTAATTAATTGATAATTTATTTATTTTATTAATAAAAAGTATTTTTATATCTTTAATTTCCATTAAGTTTCTTATTTTATCGTTTACTAAATAATATAATTCTCTTATTGAATTTGTTTTTATACTTAATATCATATCATAAGTTCCGACTAAGTATTGAACACAGTAAACTCCGTCATTTTTTAACAATTTTAATGCGAGCTTATCCATTGTTCCTTTGCTGCGTTTTATCATGATAAGAGCATTAACCTTATTAGTCGATTCGTGTATGTATCGAAGCAATATTGACATTATCAATAAAAATAAAACAATTATAAGAAATATTGTATCAAAAGCTTCTATATTGAAGAGTACTCCAAATAATATACTGCCAATAGGCTCGATGACGGATAAAATACTATTCCATTGACGATATGTAAGATGAAACGGGCTCCATTTGGCGTAAGCAATGAATAACAACAGGTAAGGAATTATAGTTGAGAAGAGAATTAGAAAAATAATTTCCCATCTAAGTAGAATAATATGAATAGTTGGAATTTCCCGAAAAAAATTTGTTATCTCATAAGTTAAATCAGTCTGAAAAGGAAGCAGATATAAAAAAATAATAAAGGGAAACATTAATCCAATTCCCGCAAAAAACATGAAAGAAATCTTAATTAAAAGGCGCGGAATCTTATAATTCTCATTTCTATTAATCAACTTTATTTCTTTTTTTCCAAATTTATCTTGAGTAACAATTATATGAAAGAAGGCTAGGCAAATAGTAAATATAATGATATATAAAAATCCTAAAGACGAAAATGTAATACCTGTTTGTTCTGCCTTTACGAGAATTATTATAGTGATTGAAAAAATCAATACAACGAGGTATAGCGCTTTAAAAATATCTAACTTTTCTGATTTATTCCCATGTTCGTAAAACGCAATTATTACTATTGAAAGTTGAAATCCTAGCATAGTTAGAGATATTGATGTAAATTTTAGGGCTAAAAAAAAGAAAATCAACTGAAGTATAATGCCTATAAAACCGAGAATTGCAATATAATAGATATATCTAAGATTGAAAAAATCTTTATTCTTAGAAATTGTAAATTGAAATAATTCTTTAAATCCTATACGTTCATTTGAAGTGTATTTATTATTGAAAAATACAAAAATAATTGCTAAACTTAATAAAACAATTGCGGAAAAAAAGAATCTCAAAAAAATAATTGTGATAATTGAAAATTCATCAAATAATCCTAAAACTATAACTGGAATTAAGGACCAGAGAATATTGGCGATTATTAAAAATAAAATATTTTTATTTTGCATTATTTCAAGTTTAATAGTTTAAAATATTTTAATCATTCTATTTAATAATGATTTTACATGGTCTACATTGCATCTAGCTTTACAAGGTGTTTATGTCAAGTTAAATTGGTATGATGATTTCATAGATCATAATACTTATATATGATAATTTCCTATTTTATAATATGATAATATCAAATTCAAGTCCTTTAATTCATTTAACCCGGTTAGGTAAAATTGATTATTTAATTACTAAAGAAGAATCAATTGTTATTCCTACAGCTGTCTATAATGAAGTAGTAATCACTGGAAAAGAAAGAAATTACACAGAATCTTATATCATTGAAAAATATATAAAAGAAGGTAAAATTCTAGTTAATAAACTGGAGAAATTTGAAAAAAACTTTTATCCACCTTTAGGAATTGGAGAGCTTGAAGCTCTTGAACTAGCAAAACAAAAAAACATACAATTGATTATTGATGATCAGAAAGCCCGAAATATAGCCCAAATATTGAAAATCCAACATCAAACCACAATAGCTACGATTTTTGAATTGTTATTATCTAAAAAAATTGATAAGATCGAGTATAAATCGAATATTAAACAATATGCTGAAAATAGTTGGATTTCAGCAGATATAATTCAAGAATATTTGGAAAGAGGAGAAAAATATGGGGGATAAGATTTCATTTGTAATACCTGAAGAATTAAAGAAGGAAATTGATAATTTAAAGGAGTTGTATAAAGAAGAACAATCATCATTGATTCGTCGATTATTATGGCGGAGTATATATGAGGAAAAAACGGATTTTGCTATAAAAGAATATCTCAATGAAAAAATATCTATGGGAAAAGCAGCGGAAATTGCGGGTATCTCTATTTGGGAAATGCTTGATGAGTTAAAAAAGCGCAATATCACGCTCAAATATAAAATATCTGAAGCTCAGTGTGAAATTGAGAACTTATTAAAAAAATATGAAAAATAACGTTCCTACAGTTTCCTTACAATTTGGTTAATTATATCAATTTTAATAATGATTTTAAACCTCAAATATATATTAATTTGGAATGATATATGTCAAAAATCTTAATAACCGGTGCCACAGGGTTCATTGGAGGGTACTTTGTAAAGTTTTTCTCGAATAGAGGATATAATATTATTGCTCAAGGTAGTTCTAAGAATTCCATTAAAAATTTGCGCCTAAAACTTGAACAAAATGGAATATATCTTGAGAAAATTGAATTTTGGGAACAAGATTTTTTGAATAATCGATGGAAATTTCCAAATTTAGCAAATTTAGACTTTATAATCCATTGTGCAGCGGCTACTAATGTAAGGGAAGGAACACTCGAAAATTATGAAAAATATTTTGAATTAAATGTCTTAGCAACAAAAACTCTGGCAAAAAGGGCTTTAGATAACAATCTAAAACATTTTATCCATTTATCAACAGGGCAAGTCTTTGGAATTCCTCCTTCTTTTCCAATTACAGAAAACACTCCAAAAAATCCGATAAATCTTTATGGATATACTAAATTGATTGGTGAGAAAGTTGTGGGTTCCTTGGGAATTTTAGGATTAAACTACACAATAATAAGACCTTTTTCTATTTATGGTAAAGGACATTATAATATAATCTCAATCATTACGGATAAAATAAAAAGAAACGAACCACTGACGATTTATAGCGATGGAACTCAGAGTAGAGCTTTTTTACATATTAATGATATATGTAGTGCAATTGGTCTTATTTTAAATAATGAGCAATGTTTTAGCGAAGAGTATAACTTATCAGGTCTTAAGGAATATTCTGTAAATGATTTAGTTAAATTAATTTCTAATACACTCAATAAAAAGCCTAAAATTGTTTATAAAGAATCTGATGTAAATGAAATAAAGAGAAATATAGCTGATCTTAGCAAAATTAAAAAACTGGGATTTATTCCTCAAGAATCTCTTGAGGATTTTATTAATCAGATCAATTAAAATCTTTTTATTCAAATTGTGTATAAGTGGTATGATCTCGAGAGAGCTAAAAAGCAGGAAATGATAGCCAAATTGAAAGGGATGGGCCTTTAATTATTATATTTGATTTTTTTTTTTATAAATGGAAAAAATGATTTAGAATTTGATTTTGACAAACTCCATGAATATGCTCCATGGGAAATTAAAAGATGGAATAAAGAATATTGAGTCGAACTTTTAAAGGATCTTAAACTCGATTTATTTGAATTAGAAGCATATTTTAGAGATTTAAACATTTAAATTTTCAAACATTTTTGTATTTCTTTCGTATATCTTTGTAAATTCGCGGTAGATTTTTTTATAAATCTTTTTAGAATTTGGATTAGGTTTAAATGATTTTTCAATTTGAATTAATGGTATTGCTGCCGAAAAATCTTTAAGAATTCCTGAACCAACCATAGCTATTATAGCTATACCCCTATTACTAGCCAAGTCAGGTTCAGCTACTTTGTTTATATTTTTTTCTAAAATATCCGCTAATATTTGGCACCATACATTTGATTTGGCACCTCCTCCAATAGCATTAATCTGATTGCTCTTTCCTACTAATCTTTCTACGTAAGTTAATCCCCATTTGATATTAAATGCGACTCCTTCGTATACTGCTCTTAAAAGATCTGCTCTTTTATGGTCAAGGCTTAGATTATAAAAACCTCCTCGAACATTTGAATCGTTTATTGGACTTCTTTCTCCATACATCCATGGAGTAAAAATTAGATTCTTTGCGCCAGCTTCAGATTCTTCTACAGTATCATCCAAATTTCTATATAATTCCTTAGGATTGTTTTCATATTTCTCTAATTCCCCTTTAAACATTTGATTTATAATCCAATCTAAACAGGCAGCACCAGTTTCTTGTTTTGAAACACACAAATAAATATTTTGAGCAGAACAAATACTTCCTGTGTAATATGCAATATTTTTCTTCTGTTCGGAAATATGAGCTGCGACAAAATCGGCTGTTCCTAAGCAAACAATGAGATGTTTTTCGTTTATAGCTCCAGAACCCAAAGCCCCAGCAGTAAAATCAAGAGATCCTACAAAAACGGGAAGGTCTGTTCTTAGCCCTAGTTCCTTGGCGGCATTTTTTGTAAGATTACCTGCCACATCAGTTGATTTTTTTACTTCGGGCAGTTTTTGCTTGTCTATTTCAAATTTATCTAATATAATATCAGACCAATTTAATTTATTCAGATCTGAATCCATCATCCATGAAACATTGCCTAAATCTACTGAAGTTATTGCATTATTTGTGCATTTGTAGACTATAAAATCCTTTACATTGAGAAATTTATAGGTTTTTTTGTAAATATCAAGCTCATATTGTTTTAACCATTGAATATGAGAAATAGGATCTTTCCCATTTAATCCAGGAGCACCACCCGTTATCTCAAGAAACATATTAAGTGTTTCATAATTGTATCCCGAAACTAATTCTTTTCCCTCTGAATATTTATGAGTTATTGCCGAAGCCCGAGTGTCAAGCCAACTAATACATTTCATTAAAGGAATTCCTTGTTCATCTATGGATATTGTACAATTCCCTTGGGAATCAAATATTAGACCTATAATATCATCTGGATTAATATTATTTTCATTAATAAGCATGTGAGTTGCTTTTTTTACTGCATTCCAAAAATCCTCGGGTTCCTGTTCGACCCATCCTTGTTTTGGATAATAAAGCGGATATTTCACACTTGTTTGATAAAGAGCATTTAATTTTAAGTCAAATAAAACAGCTTTATTGCCTGATGTTCCTAAATCGTGAGTTAAAATATATTTCATTATTAGTTTAATCATTTATTTTTAATATATTTAATCATAGGATTAAAGAATAATTAAATAAAATTAATGAGAAAATTAAAAAACTGGGATTTACAGTTAAAGAATCTCTTGAGGATTTTATTAATCAAATTAATTAAAATCTTTTTATTCAAATTTTCTATAATTTTGCTAAATAGATGAATACAAATTTAGAATAATAGGCATTCTTAAATACTAATAATGCTAAAATAATAATTATTATACCAAACTAATTTTAACCGGAGGGATCTATTATTCAAACTGATGATCCAGAAATACTAAAGAGAAATGTAAGAGCTATTAATTTAGTAAGGGAGACTAAATTACTTAATATAGCACGGTTAGCTAAAATGCTAGTTGATTTATATGGCCTAGATGATCAATTTAAAAGGTTAAGAAAAAGGGAAGGCCAGGAAGTGGAATTATATATTCCATCCTTAGAGTGATATATTACATTTACGCTTACATCTGATAGAAATAAGTT
>CAZRKO010000094.1:0-6504 GCA_964600445.1 uncultured archaeon | reverse complement strand
CGTTTAATGATGCGAATTATAATGAGGATGATGGGATTAGATTGACTTATAGTGATTATAACAACATCACGTTTAATGATGCGAATTACAATGAGGATGATGGGATTTATGTGTATTATAGTAACAACAATATTCTCATAAATAACACTGCTAATTACAATAATGACCATGGAATAAATTTATACTATAGTAACAACAACAACATCACCGTTAATACTGTAAACTACAACTGGGACAATGGTTTAAGATTGTATGATAGTGATTTTAATAATGTCACACTTAACACTGCTAATTACAATGTTGATTATGGAATAGAATTACATTCGAGCAGCAACAACAATATCACAGATAATACCGTGAATAACAATGAAGATTATGGAATAAATTTAGGTTATAGTAGCAACAATAATAATCTCATAAATAACACCGTAAATTACAACGAAGATGATGGGATTAGAATGTATAATTGTTTTGGGAATACTCTCGCAAATAACACCGCAAATTACAACGAAGATTCTGGAATACTTATCTCTAGTAGTGGTGATATTATTCTTACAAATAACACCGCAAATTACAACGAAGATTATGGAATTAGAATATATAATAGTTATTACAACCACCAATTATCTATGAATTACATGAAAGGATCTGGTGTATTTATCGAAGGTTCCAAAACAAATTTATTAACCATTAGTATTGATAATACAAATAAAGTTAACGATAAAGTTCTTTATTTTAACAAGAGCGTAAACAATTTAGAAAACGACCAGTTTGAAAACGCAGGACAAATTATTTTAGTCAACTGCAACGACTCAATAATTTCGGATATAGATGTTTCTAATGCTTCAGTAGGAATTATGCTATATTACTGTAAAAATAATACCATCTCTAATACTACCGCTTCGTACGGGATACATGGGATTTATTTAGCAAGCTGTCATAACCACACCATTGTTAATAACACCGCTAATTACAATGACGAATATGGAATATTTTTAGAATCTAGTAATTACAATAATGTCACGCTTAACTTTGCTAATTACAATGAGGATAATGGAATATATTTAGATGAGTGTGACAACAACAATATCACTAATAACACCGCTAAATACAATGAGGATGATGGAATATGCTTATATGACAGTAATTACAATAATATTACATTTAATGATGCTAATTACAACAATGATTCCGGGATAAGATTGTCTCATTGTCAGAAGAATCTTATTTTTAAGAATATTGCAAATTTCAATGAAGATGATGGAATCTGTTTACATGAAAGTGATGATAATGATATTTTAGAAAATACAGCAAGCTACAATTCATATGGTATTTATTTAGAAGATAGTAGTTTTAATCTAATCTCGGGTAATTCTTTACTTTATAATCATATTTGTATACTTGAAGAGGGAGACTGTATAGATAACATCTTTATAAATAATGACTGTGGACCAAGCACGGGTAAAGATGATACGAATGACAAAGAAGATAAGGTTTTTAACTTATTTGAGTCTCTTTTATCACCTATCGGATTGATTATAATTGGAAGCATTGGTTCTGTTATAATAATCGGAATTCTCTTATATTTTAAGAAAAAAAGAACTATATAATTCAAAAATTTCCTCCATTTTTTTTATTATCAAAGTAGATCAGCACATTTATTGTTTATTCTATAACTTAAAGTGAAAAAATTAAAAAAAATCTAGACTCAGGAACACACCAATCTCTTCACTTTCACCCTAAGAAAAGATACTCCTGAGATTCTCGTATAAAACTGGGAATAGAATGTAAATTTTAGTTCCCTAAAACATATATGTGAAGTAATTATAATCTCATCATTCTTTTTTATTATAGCCTTTTTTTTTAATATTTTACGATATAAATATCTAATTACTGATTTTACTTATTTTAAAAATGTATTAACAAATCAAAATAGAGATAATCAAAAAAAATAATAGTAAAATAAAAAGTATCAAAAAAAAGTATATATTTACTCGCCTGTGTTAATTTCCTTGACTATACCGACGCAAACTGTCCTACCCATATCTCTTACGGCAAAGCGGCCCATTTCTGGAATCTCAGTATATTTTTCAAGGCACATCTTTTTTATTGGGCTTAGTTCAACAATTGCAGCTTCATTTCTTTTTAAGAATTTTGGATTATCTTCAATTACAGCTCCAGTTTTTTGATCTAACTTTTTGGCTAATACGGTAAATTTCGCAGCTACTTGTGCCGTGTGTGCGTGGACCACTGGAGTATATCCTTGAGCAATCGCTGTTGGATGCCAAATTACAATAATTTGACCTGTCCAGCTACCAGCGGGAGTTATAACTGTTGGAGGATTATCAGGATGTCCTAAACAATCGCCTCTACCCGCATCTTCTATGTTAATACCTCGAATGCTAAATCCAACATTATCGCCAGGGATTGCTTGGTCGATTTCTTCATGATGCATTTCAATGCTTCGAATTTCACCCTGAAAACCAGTTGGCATGATAATGATTTTATCTCCTTTTTTCATTACACCAGTTTCTACTCTACCGACTGGAACAACACCAGTTCCCTTAATTTGATACGAGTCTTGAATAGGGAGTCGTAATGGTTTATCAAGTGGTTTTTCGGGAATTGTGAACTTGTCAATGGCATCAATTAAAGTTGGTCCTTTATACCAAGCTAATTTGTCACTAGGTTTCGATAAATTTTCCATAGCAAGTCCACTTACGGGGACAAAAGGTATCTTTTTGACTGGAAAACCTATATTACTTAAGAGATCAGAGATACTTTCCTTGACTTCGTTGTATCTATCTTCACTGTAATCCCAAACATCTGCTTTATTTACTGCTACAACAAGTTGCTTAACACCAAGGGTTTGTGCGAGATAAGCATGCTCTCTAGTTTGCCCATTGGCCGCGATACCTACCTCCATTTCACCTTTCTTTCCAGAAACTACTAAGATCGCAGCATCAGCTTGGGATGCTCCGGTTATCATGTTTTTTACAAAATCTTGATGGCCTGGTGCGTCAATGATTGTAAAATATAGAGTTGGAGTCTCAAATTTCCTGAATGCAAGGTCAATAGTAATTCCTCGTTGTCGCTCTTCTTTTAATCGGTCAAAAACATAGGCATAAGACCATGATTCTCTGTCATATTCTTTTGCTAGTTTTTCCAATTCTCTTGCTTCTCTATCAGTGATAGCTCCAGATTCTATGAGTAAAGCCCCCATCATGGTGCTCTTACCATGGTCAATGTGTCCTATAACCACTAGATTTAAATGATCTTTTCCTTTTGGACTCATAATTCAATCAATTTCTTTTTTAATTTAATTTTTAACTTAATAATTTTGAATAGTATATCATTTTACTTAAATGATATAAATCTTTAGTGATGTCAAACTTATATTTTTTTCTGTTTTTTATAATTTTAAGTAATAGATTATGAAATGAGACTTTAAATTTTTACAATAACATTATAAGATTTTTTCATTGCTATTTTCTTTACTTTCTAAACTGAGCAAATAATCCCCTTTTAGATCATTGTAAAGTTCTTGTTTGTATTCTCTTAATAATTGAAACAATTCGTCAAGTTCATTTTGAAAATTAATTATTTTACCGGATATATCAGAAAATTCAATTACTACTTTATCTTCAAGAAATTTCTGAAAAATTAGTTCAATATTATTAATATCAAACCGAGTTTCCCTGAAATAATCTAATAAATGATGTAAATAATAAGCTTTAACATACAAATTTTCTTTATCGTATTTTTTTTTTAAATCTTTTTGATAAAAGTATTTTAACTGGCGAAGAAGCACAGAGTCATCTATTTGATTATATGTTATATCATTTTCATCATAAACACTAAAATCAACACCATAATCGATGAATCTATTTACAATATTTGAAATAAGCTTATCTAGCCCGAGTTTTTCTGCCCATTTATCATGAATAAGCCAGTTAGGTATTTTTGGACACTTATTTTTAATAGTTTGATAATATAATTGTTAAAAAATTAATTCTAAATAAATTTTAACTTTACAGAGATAATAAAAATAAAAAACCATAGATCTTTAATTAAGATTAAAGAAGTTAAAAAGTAAAAAATTTCTAAACGATAGAATATTATGGTGCGTTCGAGAACAAAATTTCCTAAAGAAGGGGAGTTTATAGTTGGAAAAATTGCAGATATTCAACAGCAATATGTTTATGTGGATCTGATTGATTATGAGGGACTGGATACAGATAAGACTGCTAGAGGTATGATCCATATTAGTGAAATCTCAAGTAGATGGATAAAAAATATTCGGAATTATGTGAGAATTGGTCAAAGAGCTGTATTGCGAGTGTTTCGAGTGGATCCCGTAAAAGGTCATGTGGATTTATCATTAAGAAAGGTAAACTCTGCTCAAAAGGAAAATCGAATAAAGGAATGGAAATATGCCTTGAAATATGAGAACTTATTACAGTTTCTTGTTGATGAAACGGATTTAACTCTTGATGATACTTTTGAGTTAATAGGTTGGCCAGTATTAGATAATTTTGATTCTTATCAGGAGGCAGTTGAAGAGCTCAAGGAAAATGGAAAAGAGATATTAAATAATATTAAAGACGTATCAGAAGAGCATAAAGAAACTTTTCTAAGAATTGTGGATGAGAATGTAAATATTTCTACTGTAGGCATTACTGGTAAAATTAAGTTGTCATATGAATTAGAAAATGGGATAGATTTAATTAAAGAATCGTTAATTGATGCTAGAAATGTTATTGAATCAAAAGAGACTAGACTTTTGAGAATACATTATCTTGGTGCACCATTTTATCGGCTTGAAATTGTCTCAAAGGATTATTTAGACGCAGAAAATATACTATCCGATGCTTTAGAAGTTATTGAAGCGAAAGTAGAAAAATATAATGGTACTTTTGAGTTTATTCGAGATTAAGAAACAATTATAGTTGATATTCATTGACAAAACACTTGTTAAAATGTAAAAATTGTAACAGATACGGATTGGAGAAACCAAAATCAAAATGTCAATACTGCGGCGGTCCATTGATAAATCCTAAACCACCCAAATTTTCATTAATAGATAAATATGGTAAGTATCGGTTGCAATATTTTAAAGAAGAATTTGAAAAAAAGTATAAATAGTTATACTTTTAAGAAAGTTCAATTTCTTCTGCTATTTTCTCAGCTAAAAGGATTTTAGCATTTTTATATGGAATATTAGCGATATCTTCTTTTTCAAAAGGACCATAATTTATAAGGTCAATTCCAACTAAAGGGGGAGCCTTTTTTAAAAATTTTATTAGAATATAATTAAAAGTTTCGGCTTTTGTTTTAAATTCTAAATCAGAAGGTGTTGTTTTTTTTATTTCAGTTTTTTCAGGTTTAACAACATCATTTTGTATTACTTCTAATATTTCTTTAATCTTGCTGGATTCAGCTCTTTCAACGACTTCTATAGCTTTAACTTTCTCAAAACCTTTTACAGCACTAACTAGATTTTGATAAAACAATTTTTCTGCTTCTAAGAGATTGTTTAGATTAATTTCTTTTAAGGCTAAAGCAGCATTGATTAACTTAATTTCCCTAATCTTAGAAAAATCATTGATTAAAAAAGTAAAATTTTCCTTATATGAATTAATAATGTCAAATTTTATCTTTTCTTCCTGATTTGATTTAATGTTTTTAATATAGTCAGAAGCTTTTTGATAACTGCTGTAAATTTCTTTTGTTAATTGGGTTAATTCAATTTGCCTAAATTCTTTAAGCCAATATTGATATAGCTTCTCGTATTCGCTTTTGATATCCATGAGTCTTTCTAATAACCTTATTATAATATTATGAAGTTTTGACTAAATTTATTATTATCCTATAAAGTTTTTGCTACTCCCTTACATAACAAAAATACAGCAATATGATTTGGAACCTCTACTATATCTCCGTTTTTAAAAGATCCATAAGTTTCTCCTGATATTTTCGTTGGAGGCACAAATGGTTCAATAATTTCAATTTTCTGAACATTTTTACTTTTAAATACAATAGGGTCAAGATTCTGGTTGCTTTCATTTAAAGGACTAAATTTTTCGAGTTCATTTAATCCTACTTCTTGAACTTTAAAACCTGTAGCACCGTGTAACGACCCGGGATATCTTATAAGTCTATGAATATCAATCGTGACAGGCTCGTCTATCTCGGCACCAATTTCATGGACGATCCCGTATAGAAATGTCTTCCATGTTGCCATTCCAAAATTAGGGATAATCCACAGACTCCGATTCTTAGAAATGGTGTCAATAAAATCTTCTTTTGAATTTAAAAAACTGTTAACAAAATTTCTTTTTAAGCCAAATTTTAGTAAAATATGCTCTAACTCAATATCGGAATAATTATTTAATATGTCTTCTATTTTTGCTACAATTTTTTGGCACCAGCCAATATTACTTTTTATAAGACCATAAATGTTAAGTCCTACCTCTCTTAATCCTAGTACTTCGAATGAAATGT
>CAZRKO010000093.1:0-6505 GCA_964600445.1 uncultured archaeon | reverse complement strand
TCATCAATGATAGATTTTATTTCAGCAATACTGAAATTATTTGAGCTACATTCAGGACAACTTTCTTCTTGAATTTTTGACTCTATTTGATTTAAATCTCCCTCTCTTGAGGTTCTATTTTCAATATAACCACAATTAGAACATTCTAACTTGATTTTATATGAATCTAATCTCTCAGAAAGGATTAATGTATCAACGGCACTGAAATTAAACGCTTTTTGGACTTCACTTAATCCATAAGTAGCTAATCCCGTATCATTAGAAATTTCTTTCATAAAGCGTTGCATAATTTGTTTTTCTCGAATATATTTTACATTCTCAATTTTATCCTTAATCTTTTCTATAAGGGCTCTAATGCCCTCAGACCCTCCATATCCCAAATCAACAACATCAATTATTTTTTCACGTAATCTATAATCTAAACTCTCATCATTTACGAATTTTTCTTTTGAAGGGCCTGGCCCACCTATAAAAATTCCGCTTAAATCTTCTATAGGTAAAAATATTTTGTTCGTTTCTTCTGAAATTCTACGATAAAACCGTTTTTCACCTTCTTCGATTAACCTTTCATATCTTTTTTGTGATTGACCCCCTGCTCTATGCTTACCATGAATACCTGAAGTAAATTCTCTTACTACTGCCACATGATTTCCTCTAATATAACCAACGGCAGATTCTTTTCTACCAACTACTATTAAACCAAACGTTTCTTTTGGTTGAAGCATTTCTTCTAAGGGCCATAATAAAAATTCACTTGCACAATGATATCGGAAGGTTTTTACTTTATCTGGTGGTTGAATAATGTATAATTCGTTCTTTTCGGTTCCAGGAGTGTTATTTTGGGGGATAGCTCCTGAGAACATAACTAATCCTTTTTCAGGAACCTCATTAATATTTCTTAATTGTCCTAAAAGACTTGAAATACCATCTAATACGTTCTTCCGAGTTAGTTTGGATTTAATATTCTGACTTTCGCTAATCTCGCTTTTAAGATAATTTGTTACATCTGAAATCTTTCGATCATGTGGAATGTATAACGAGATTAATTCAGTATGAAATCCTCTCTTATTACTAAGATTTTCCAATAATTTTTTAGTCCTATAAAATTCTAAATCGCTGCTTTTCTTTTTAACATCAGAACTCATACAAATCTACACTATTATTAAAACATACAAAAAATTAATAGTTTTTCTTTATTTTAAATCCATAAATATAAAGAACTAACTTATGGAATTATGAAAATATGAATAATAACGATAATAAAAATCGCACACTACCAAAAACTCACCCCCGATATCAAAGTTTAAAATATCGTCATAAAATCATTGAAGGGATGAAAAAACTTGTTGTTGCAGAAGCCGGCTTAATTGCGCATGGAAGAGGTGAATGTTTTGATTATATATTGGGAGAAAAAACAAATGTTCCAGCTAAAAAAGCGATAAAAGCAGCAGTCGCAATGCTCTTGCTCGCAAAAAAGCCAGTGATTAGTGTTAATGGGAATACTGCTGCACTTGTACCTAATGAACTTGTTACTCTTTCGAATATGATAAACGCTCCCCTCGAAATCAATTTATTTTACATGAAAGAAGGTCGTATTGAAGCTATTAAAAAAATATTAGAAAAAGCAGGAGCTACTGATATTCGCGGGATTAATAAAGAGAAAATGGTAGAAATTGAAGGATTGGATAGTAATAGAAGATTAATGGAATCAATTGCAGATGCAGATGTAGTTATGGTGCCGTTGGAAGACGGTGATAGAACAGAGGCACTCAAAAAAATGGGGAAGAAAGTTATTGCTGTCGATTTAAATCCAATAAGCAGAACGGCTATTTGGGCAGATATAACAATTGTAGACAATATTGTGAGAGCTTTACCGGAAATGATTAAAATCACAGAGGAATTAAAAAAAACAGAAAAAGACCAATTATATGAAATCATGGATGGATTTAACAATCAAAAGAATATCCAGGATGTGTTAGATTTAATTAAAGATTACATCGATGCGCAAAAGGAAGACGCATTTAAGACATTACAAACTTAATTAATAATTTATCGTTTCAAAAAAGATTAAATGCTTTTAATATTTTTAATTAGATAGTTTTAATATTTTAATATAATTAAAATTCAAACTTAGATTGCGATGGGTACAGATAAAGACACACGAACCAAACTTTTTAAAGATAGTATTAATGACAAATCATATATTATTAGAAAATCTACCTTTGAGGATCTAGAATTAGTCAAAGAAGTTAATGAAAAAGAACTTCCAGAAGATTATCCTTTTTTCTTTTATAAAAGTATCCTAGACAATTACCCAGAATCATTCTTAGTAGCTTGCGCAAAAGAGGATACAAGTAAAGTTATAGGATACGTCATGTGGAGAATAGAAAGAACTCCTTCCAAAAATAGTTTAAGATTAGTGAATAAAGGACATTTGGTATCCATCGCTGTTAGTCAAGAATATAGAAGATTAGGAATTGGAAGCGCATTGTTATCATCAAGTATGCCGGAGATTAAAACCCACAGCATAAGTGAATATGTTTTAGAAGTGCGAGTTTCAAATTATGGGGCTATAAGCCTCTACCAAGGATTAAATTTTAAAACAGAGGGCATAAAGAAAAAATATTACAGGGACGGAGAAAACGCTTATTATATGGTTTTTAAAATAAATCATGACTAATTTAATGATTGCTCCAACCCCTTTATCAAATATGTTAATGTCTCATTAATAGGCACCTTTATCCCTAATTCTTGGGCATATTTTACAATCTTACCATTTATATAATCAATTTCCGTGTTCTTTCCTTTTAAAACATCCTGCAGCATACTATTTTTGTTTTCTGAAGTCTTTTCCGCAACATCATACATGATTCCTAAATAATCCGCATTTGAAAGATTGACTTTTTTAAGCTCCGCAACTTTGATTGCTTCTTTTACAGCTTCACCCATTAAAAGTTTTAAACTTTCATTTTGTAACAATTGACCGTTTTTTAAGCGAGTTAAAGCACCAAAAGCATTTATGCCAATATTGACAAATACTTTTTCCCAACTTTCTTTAATGATATCCCCAACACATATAGTCTTTAAACCTGATATATTTAGGAGTTCAGTCAAGTAATTTAAATCTCTACGGGCGTCTTCTGAGCTCTTATTTCCTAAATTTAATTTGCTTGTAAAAGGAAAACCGATCTTAGTAATACCTTTCCCAGTATGTAAAATCCTCCCTGGTTGTTCAAGTATTACCCCGTTTGAAGTTACGCCCCTAATGATTCTTTCAGGTAAACAATATGGTTTTATTACATCCTCATTCCCAACCCCATTTTGCAACACTACAAACCATTTACAAGAATCAATTAGTTTCTTATATTGAGTGAGTGCCCTTTCAATATCATAAGTCTTTGTCGTGAGAAATAAAAAATCAAATGAACTCTCTGATTCTTGAAATAAAGCTCCCATGAACTTGTCAGGGGATTCAAAAGCCCTAATATTTCTTATCTCTTTAATTTCTTGATCAATATTTAAAATTAGCCCATTATTGTTAATTGCCTCAGCGTGTTTTTCCCTACAAAATAAAATTACTTCAACGGAATATTTTTCAGATTTAATTGAAGCTAAATAACCACCAAATAAAGTTCCTATTGATCCCGCTCCTATAAATCCTATTCTGAATTTATTTTTGCTCATCCTAAATAATCTTTTTTAATCCCTTGTTTTCCCTTATATAATTTTAAAAAAACTTATCTAAACTCGTTTGACCTTTTGAATATGTACCAGCTTTTTTTTTGATCTCAAAAATTTGGATTGATTCCGGGGCATTACGAGGTTTAACGTTCAATTCTTTCATCAGCATTAATGAGTTTTTAGCCGCATATCCCGAAAAATGATTATTAAAATAAATACTAACGGTATTGGAGTTTTCAATTACTTCTCGGACTGATATTGCCCACTTCTTTATTTCTTCCACATCAAAACAATAATCAAACCAAATTTTCTTACCATATCCATGAAATCTAATATATGCTAATTCTGGATTGGTTATATCCATCCTAGGGGGTAATAAAGGCTCAATTACTGCACAATAACTAAGTGAGTTGGTTTTCAAGTAATTAAACACTTCATCATCCATCCATGATTTATGTCTAAATTCAACAACTAAATGATATCCCTCTTGTTCACGATCTCTTGGCCAATTAGCGATGAATTCTCTTAAATTGCCAAAATGTTTTGCTTTTTGAAAGGATGGCGGTAACTGTATTAAAAACGCCAATAATTTTTTAGACTCGATTAAAGGATTCATTGCCTCTAAAAAATAATTTAAATCATCTAAACAATTATCTATGTCTAATTTATTATCATGTGTAATGGTTTGAGGGATTTTTGCTGAAAATAAAAATTCCGAAGGAGTACGTTTTGCCCAACTTTCTACGACCCACCTTGAGGGGGTATTGTAAAAAGTTGTATTTATCTCATTCGTGTAAAAAACAGTCGAGTAGTATAAAAGAAAATCCTTTTTTGTAAGGCTTTTAGGGTAAAAAGGACCAACCCACTCATCATAGCTCCACCCAGAAGTACCGATTAATACTTTATTCATATTGTTTTCACCTAATCCTCCCAATTTTTTTTATTTCTTCCAGAAGATAAGTATTTCCTACATTAAATATATATTTTTCCCCCCAATGAATTTTTCATATTTAAAATCATAAAAGAATTATATTTAAATAATCAAGTTCCTTTAAATTAATATGTAATGCCCTCCTTAACGCTTAAGCAAATCTTTGACAATTATTTGGCCGGAAAGATTGATAAATCTTCTTTATTAAGTTATATCATTTCTCTTATTGAAAAAGGTAGTAATGAACAATTAAGATTAGAAGCTCTTGAATATCTAAAAAAATCGCAATTAAAATCTGAATTGATTTTTAAATTCCTGGAAAATTTGTTAATTTCAGATGAAAATTATCTTATTAAAGCATATGCCGCGATATATCTTATTATAAATTTTCCTGATAAAGCATATCCGCCTTTAAAATGGGCGCTCAGAAATTTAAAATGGCCTTTATTTAACGATAACAAAAACACCGCTTTAGGCTCTATATTAAAGCAATTGAGAAAAGTGGATGATATAAAATTAATGCCCCTGCTCAAATTAAAAGACCATGTATTATATGAAGATGAAATTTTCTTTCCAAATAATGGAGTGTTAAATTTAAAAGGCTTGAATATTAATAAAATAAGTGAAATTGAAGGACTCCAAAATCTAATTAATCTAAAAGAATTAAACCTCTCGGAAAATAAAATAACAGAAATCAATCATCTTGAAAATCTTGTCAGTTTAAAAAAATTAAATCTTTCAGGGAACAAAATAAAAGAAATTGAAGGCTTAAAATCGCTTAAACAACTAAATCAATTATATCTCCACAGTAATTACATAACCGAAATTAAAGGATTGAAAAATCTCAAAAATTTACATTTTTTGAACCTCGAAAAAAATAGCATAACCGAAATTAAAAATCTTCATAACAATGTCAATTTAACCACGCTATACCTCAACAACAATGAAATTAATGAAATTAAAAACCTTGAATCTCTCCGGGAATTATATTTCTTAGCTCTTAATAACAATAATATTAGTGAAATAAAAGGGCTCGATAACTTAATAAATCTAAGAATCTTACAACTTGCAGCAAATAAAATACAAGAAATCAAAGGAATCGGAAATTTGAAAAAATTGACCAATTTAAATCTCTACAATAATAAAATTAAACAACTGAAAGACCCAAACTTGCCAAGTCTCTATTTCTTCAGCCTCGACAACAATAACATCCCTAACTTACAATTAAAGGAGTTCTACAAAAAACATCGAAAATTTAGATATTTCCATTACTTCTAATTTAATTTGGTTTGCAAGTTAGTGATTAACCATATCCAGAAGCGATTTTAAATTAGGATTTGTACTTTTTATAATTGTATTAGTAATCAGCTCTAAACATAAATCGCGTTTTAAATTTTATTTTTTAAGACCATAAAATTTTTAACCCAATAATTACTCTAATATTTTGTCGTTGGTATCTTTTCTAAAAAAAAATAATTAATCCTTTTATACCAACACAAGTTATTGGCTAGGAAACTTCCCCAATGACGACTTGCTGAAGTACAACAACAACGTTGGTGGTACAGGAGGCAAGCATATGGATTAAAATTCGTATATACAAATTTTACTTGGATGTTAGACGATGAAAAGTTACGTTGTACATACGATACAAAAAATGTAGTTATAGTCACAGATTATAACTGAAGCAGGAACATACCCCATTGTAAAATCAAATGTCCCAAATAAGAGGTTTGATTTACAATCGTGAATATGCCAAATTTAATATGCTTATAACTCTCACCCTTAATACCTGAGCATGAGTAATCTGAACCTTTCCTTGAGTAGACATCATGACGCCTCCGCTATTTGGTGGATATCTTGGCTTGGGCACCGATGAAGAGCGTGACAAGCTGC
>CAZRKO010000092.1:0-6565 GCA_964600445.1 uncultured archaeon | reverse complement strand
AAAAATCCGTACATGGAAAAACATGGTGATCGATTAAACTGGTTACCAGCTCATATTAAACAAACACCAGATGCTAAAACGGCATATTTTGTTGGTTGTACCTCAAGTTATAGAGAACAAGGAGTTGCGATAGCAACTGCTGAAATACTCAATTCCTTACAAGTCGATTTCAGAATTCATTCAGATGAAAGTTGCTGTGGTTCTCCTGTTTTCATGACCGGCCAAATGGAAAAAGCAAAAAAATTAGCGGAAGCAAATGTAAATAGCTTTAAAGATGCCGGAATAGAGGAAATTATTACATCTTGTGCTGGATGTTATAGAACCTGGAAAGACACTTATCCAAATAAATTTGGTCTAGATCACGGAATTGAAGTTAAACATCTACCCGAGTTTTTATCGGATAAATTAAAGAACGGAGAGTTGAACTTTACCAAAGAATTAAACATGAAAATCACGTATCATGATCCGTGCCATATAGGCCGCCACATGGGTATATACAAACCACCAAGAGAAGTATTGCAAAAAATTCCTGGTATTGAACTCTTGGAAATGAATCGAAATAGGCATAATGCGTGGTGCTGTGGTTCAGGAGGAGGTGTAAGATCTGCATTTAAAGATTTGTCTGCTTTTGCTGCAAATGAGCGCATAGAAGAAGCAAAAGAAACAACTGCCGAGGCAATAGTTTCATGTTGTCCTTTCTGCTTGAATCAGTTTAAAGCCAATATTAAAAATAACGAGATTCAAGCCCTTGATCTTTCAGAGATAGTTAAAAAAATAATTTAGTCAAAATTTCCTATTTAACAACTTTTTTTTTAATTTATTAATTTTTTATTCTATAACTGTAAAGAGTTTATATTTGATGAGTGAAAACATTCCTTTTCCAATTATTCAAGTAAATGGAACCCATTATGAGGTTGGATTTCAAGTAGGACGCCAATTCAAAAGGTCAATAAGAAAAGCTTTGCTGAGAAGTCCCTTTTACATAGGTTTAAAATTGATGGATTCAATGAAACCAGAATGGTTCAATGAATCTCAAAAAATGATATTAAGCTTCAATTCTATCCGTATATAAAGAATAGAGAAAACTTCATGGAATTAAGCTTAAAAGATTTGAAAATTTAAGCATAAAACGTAAATATAAATATTGAAAAATAATAATAAAAAATTATTGAGATTGTGCTTTCTCTTTTGCTGTTAAAGCTGCCCCCAAAGCTCCCATTAATTGGGGATCAACCGGTAATTTTTTTGCCTCAATACCTAGCTTTTTTTCTAGAAATGTGACAACTCCTATGTTTTTAGCTACTCCTCCGGTTATAGTTAAATCTTCTTCAAGTCCAACTCTGTATACCAAAGACATGATCCTCGATGCGATTGCATCATGTATTCCAGCCACAATATCAGCAACTTCTATACCATCTGCCATAAGACTAACGACTTCTGTTTCAGCGAAAACACTACATTGGGCTGATATTTTAGCCTGATTTTTCGATTCAAGAGAAATAGGTCCCAGCTCTTCGAGTTTTAACTCGAGAGTTTTAGCCATGTCTTCTAAAAATCTCCCTGTTCCAGCAGCACATTTATCATTCATCGCAAAATCAAGAATCTTGCCGGCTTTACTGACCTTTATTACTTTACAATCTTGACCGCCCACATCAATTATCGTTCTAATTGATGGAATAAAAGAATGGGCTCCCTTCCCATGACATGATAATTCAGATAGTTCTGAATTAGCGAAAGGGATCTTCACTCTTCCATATCCCGTTCCTACTATATACCCGATCTCATCTAAAGACAAATTACCATTTTCAAGTGCCTTATCCATTGCATTTTTTGCTGTTCTTTCTGGTTTAGGAGTTGTTGGAACGATACTAGAAGAAAAAATCTCTCCATCCATTAAAATAACAGCCTTACCGGTTAAAGAACCGACATCACATCCTGCTACAATCATAATTTTCTATAAAATCCTTTTAATTATAATTAGACTATTATTTTTTTCCTTATATTTTTTTATAATATATATAAGAGATATTCTACAAATTTGTGTCCAAAATTGTCAGGACGATTTTACCTCCTTTATGCGAGCTTATTACCTCAAGTATCAAGGTGATAATGAACTCATTTTACCGTGGTTAAAATTCTTTTATTCCGGTTATTATTTGGTAAATAATAATATTATAGGGATTATGATTAAATTTATTGTTAATGATTTTGCTAAGGATATTCTGAGACAGTAAATAAAAAAAAAAGATGATTGCTTAAATTAAATTACCACTTGAGTTAAAAACTCTGATATTTTCTCTCTTATTGTCTCCGATGTTACCTCTCTCGAATCATATGGATCACAACCAAAAATCAAGGTTGGAATTCCCAATTGCTCTCGAACTGCTTCAGCCGCTATACGAGTAATGGCGTAAGCATGTTTGCAAGCGAATTGCATTGGAATTATCACGCAGTCAACCTTATAATCCTTCACATAATTTAAGACAAAGTCTGTATAATACTCAGCAGGACCTCTACAAGTGCCAATCATGGAGAAATCTAAAACTCCCATTGCTAGGCTTTCATAGCATTTCTCAATTGTTGATACATCATGGGGTAAAACCGGATAATATCCCATTAGGTCCATAATAACAACTGCCTGAAATGTCTCTTCTATCCATGGTAAGAGTTCTGGATCAAAAAATATGTGAGTATAAGGCCACGCAATTCTGATTTTCTCATCAGGTACTCCTGCTATTCCATTCTTAACATTTTCAGCTGCTTCATCGCGAATCCATTTGGTAACTTTAACTGCATCGGGAGTTCCACTGTGAGTCGCCATAGTAGTGAAAACCCCAAAACCAGCCATACTTGGTAGCGGGCAGGGCACATTCTTTAGAAGTTCATTAAATTCCACTACATTTTCCCGTGCCTCATTTACCAATTTCATTGTATGTTGGAATTTTTCCATATCAAGCTTTTGGTTTGTTTCTTTTTCTAACCAGGAAATTAGGTCTTTGGTTTGTTTAACCATATAATCCATCATCTTTTCGTCATAAAACTCATTTGCTTGATCATAAGACCAATATGGAATATCTAAACTGAATGTTGGAACATTAATTAATTGCTCAAAAACTTGATAACTCATCGCGATAGCGTTACAGGGTGTTGAAGTATAAAATATTAGGTCTGGAATAGGTGCAACCCCCCGCGTATAGGCGCCAACTAAAGGCCTTTGAGCATTGCATAGGGTTGGAGTGTCACCATAACCTATTTCATTTGTAATATCGATATATGGTTCATTAATGTGGAAAGGGGCCAATCCAATACTAAAAGATTCTTGCATAAGGGGAGTTAAATCCATAGCAAAAAATAGCGCAGGTTCAAAGTTAAACGAATGCATAATAATGGGCCTGCCTTCCTTTCGGGCATTTGTTACTCTCAGAAACATATTAAGGAACATCTCCATAATTGGAGTAAATTCTTCTTCTTCTTTAATTAAATTAAGAAACGCATTATACATTGTTTTCCAAAGAGATAAATCTTTCCCCCCCCAGCTTCCCCTTCCAAGCTTTTTATATTTCTTGAATGTTTCTTCTTCCAATCTTTTCACCTCGTTTCTAATATTTCCATAAAAATTTGTACTCGAGTAGAGTACAAAAATATTTTATAAACCTCTATTACATTACCACTTGAGTTAAAAACTCTGAAATTCTCTCTCTTATTGCTTCAGAACTAACCTCTCTCGAGTCATATGGATCGCACCCAAAGATCAGAGTAGGGATTCCCAATTGCTCACGAACTGCTTCAGCAGCTATGCGAGTAATGGCGTAAGCATGTTTGCACGCGAATTGCATAGGAATTATCACACAGTCAATCTTATACTCCTTCACATAATTTAAGACAAAATCTACGTAGAATTCAACAGGACCTCTACATGTGCCAATCATGGAAAAATCTAAAGTTGCTATCGCCTCACTTTCATAGTATTTTTCGATTGTTGATACATCATGGGGCATAACGGGGTAATATCCTAATAAGTCCAAAATAACAACCGCTTGAAACGTCTCTTCTATCCATGTTAAGAGATCTCGGTCAAAAAATACGTGGGTATAAGGCCAGGCAATTCTGATTTTCTCATCAGGTACTCCTGCTATCCCATTCTTAACATTTTGAGCGGCTTCATCACGATAATATTTAGTTACTTCGACTGCATCGGGAGTTCCACCACGAGTCACCATAGTAACATAATTTCCAAAACCAGCTATACTTGGCATCGGGCAGGGCACATTCTTTAAAAGTTCATTGAATTCCACTATATTTTCTCGTGCTTCATTTACCCATTTAATTGTTTGCTGGAATTTCTCCAGATCAAGTTTTTGGTTTGTTTCTTTTTCTAGCCAAGAAACTAGGTCTTTTGTTTGTTTAATCATATAATCCATCGTTCTTTCGTCATAAAACTCACTGGTTTGATCATAAGACCAATATGGGATATCTAAATTGAAGGTTGGAACATTAATTAATTGCTGAAAGACTTGATAAGTCATCGCAATAGCGTTACAAGGTGTTGAAGTAAAAAATAGGAGGTCTGGAATAGGAGCAGCCCCTTGCACATGAGCTCCAATTAAAGGTCTTTGAGCATTACATAATGTTGGTGTGTCACCATAACCTATTTCATTTGTAACATCGATATAAGGTTCATTAAAATGGAGAGGAGCTAATCCAACACTAAACGTCTCTTGCATAAGGGGAGCTAAGTTCATAGCATAAAATATCTCAGGACCATAATTAAAAGGATGCATTATGATTGGCTTTCCTTCTTTTCGCGCTTTTGGTAAATCTAGAAGCATATTGAGTGTCATCTCGACAAATGGAGTAAAATCTTCTTCTTTAACTATATTAAGCATGCCCACATACATCGTCTTCCAAAGAGCGAGGTCTCTGCCCCATCCTCCTCTTCCCAATTTCTTATATTTCTGGAAAGTTTCTTCGTCCAAGCTTTTCACCTTGCCTCTAATATTTCCATAAAAGTTTGGACTCGAGTTTTCATGGCCCCCGCTCCGCTCAACACATATTCTCTTTCTAATTCAAGAAATGGGATACCCTCTTCCTTTAATCTTTTACGGAGCAGAAAAATATCGGCCCACCAAAGAATACAGAATTTCATTCTTTGTAAAATCACTCCATCAACATTAAATTCTTTAATGAGTTTCACCATGAAATCTTCTCTTTCGGTATATTTACCAGTCATACGCGGACATGAGATTTTTGATAGATAGCGTTCTCCAATTGCATAAATAGGATTTTTATTCTCTTCAATTAAATCCCAGAAATATCTTGTTCCAAGACATTGTGCGTCAGTTACAACTAATCCCCCTAGATCTTCTATGACTTTCATATATTCTGGTTCATCGAGCATGCTCCCGACTATCATTATCCTAGCTTTATGGTCAGAAATGCCGTCTTTTTCCTTAAGTTCCTGAAGTTGTTGGGTTAAGAGGTCATTAAATTGATCTCGTGGCATAGAAATTCCTGCGGAAATAATATTTAGCACATCGGTCCCCGTAATAGGTGGATTATCACGTTTTCTGAGATTATATAATTCTTTAAGCAGTGTTCGAGATTTATTATATACTTGTATCGCTTTACTGAGCTTCTCATCTGAAATATTAACCTCAAAATTCTTTTCTAAACTTTCCTTAAATTTGGTTATTTCATGTCTGAACCATTCATGCGTAGTATCACTCACACAACCAGGAACTCCCATGATATAATGATAAGGAAATGGAGCCTTATATCTTATATTGTCATAAAGACGCCGAATCTGATCACAGCTATTACATGAAACTATACCATCCAGAAAATCATAATGTTTTTGATTTGCCAACTCTAAACAACACCTTGTGTAACTACATGCTGTTGGAGTCATATAAGCATCTCCCATTGGGGTATCACCTGCGCCACATGTTCTAGCTCTCACTCTAACTGGTAAAATATCAGCAGCATACATAATTTCTTCAGGGATATATGTACAAAAATATCCCAAAACCTTTTTTCCCTCATCTCTCCAGCTATTAATCCAAGGATTTGCAAGCGGGATTGCTTGAGAGAATTTTTCCATAATAGTCATATACAATTCTCTTCTTTAATTTTTGTATGAATCCAAATATTTTTCTAACTTTAGAAATCATTGGATCCTTTTATATTTGGAATATTAATAGATATTTATGATTTATAGATTTAAAAAAATATCTATACTTTCTTGGTAAATTTTAAAAATGAAATAAGTAACTTGTCAATTCCACGCAGATGACTTTCATAAAACAACTTGAGTTAAAAACTCTGAGATTTGCCCCCTTATCGCTTCAGAAGTTACTTCACGCGAATCATAGGAATCGCATCCAAAAATTAAGGTAGGTATTCCTATTTCATCTCTTATAGCTTCCGAGGCTACCCTTGCCATGGCGAAAACATGCTTGCAAGCAAAGTGTACGGGAAAAATCACGGCATCTATCTTATAATCTCTCATAAAATTTACAAGATAATCGATATAATATTCAATGGGGCCTCTTAATGTACCAACCAT
>CAZRKO010000091.1:0-6573 GCA_964600445.1 uncultured archaeon | reverse complement strand
CAAATGATGGATCTACACCATTAAACGAGGTAAAACTTAATCAAAAAGCATTCACTGATTATTTCCGTCCTCCTAATCCTGATGATCCGGACAATCCCGACGAAATTAAATTATTATGGGATGGAAAAGAAGTAGAATTAAATCCAGACGATGTTACCATTGACGAGGACTCAATACAAATAAACTTACAAGATCTAAAAGACAGTCCAACAGGGATGTTTGAACCCGACTCAGTTATAGAAGTTATATTTCCAATTCATGCTGTAAGTCCTCCTAAAGAGACAGAATTTGATACTGATGTGGTCTATAATGCGAATACATATCCAATCGGACAAGAACTTGAATATTTACCTGTCCCCGAAGCGATTCCACGATTAGTTGTAATTCACATAAGGCGAAAATATCGTCTCGTCAAAGAGATTGTCCCAATCGGGGAGTTCGGGAATTACAAGATTGTATTACTGTATGAAAACCTCGGAGATATGCCCCTAAAGGATTTTGTTCTAATTGATAAAGTCCCCGACAATTTTAAATATAGTAATTTTTCTTTAGAACCCGAAATAACTGATGATGTTGGTACAGACACTTTAAAGTGGAGTATAGAACTATTAGAAGAATCTGAACAAATGGAGATTTCATATGAGATTAAAGGCAGTGGAGAATACCATCCAAGCGAAGCTCAATTAGCATTTTAAATTTTTAAAAATTTTTTTTTATTTTATTGTAAGGACTATAAATTTGAAGAAATTAATTTTATTTTTTTATTTTTATAAATTATATTTAAATATTAATGAACATTTATCAAAAAATCAGCCATCTATATAAAAACAAGTTCTTAATTCTATTTTTAAATTTGACAGAAATAAATAAAAGCTAATTAAACCTCTAGGAAAGTATTAGGTGATCACAATCGCATCGCAAGCATTAAATTTAAAAATTTTTAAACTAAATTATTCTGGAAATTTTGACGAGGTTAAATCAGAAAATCTTCTAGATCTGTTCTCCTTAGTTAACATTTTGTCAATATATGTTCCCATGCAGAAAAGAATGTATATTTGGATCGGAAAAAATGCAACTCAGGGCCTTAAAAAGCATATAGCGCAGACAAGAGCGGTCTTCTCGACTCAGTTTCCTGAATTGAAAATTTTACGCAACATTACAATGGAATGTGGTTCAGAACCATCTGACTTTTTTCAATTTATTGGGTTCAGTTGGGATGAACTTAACTCTCACATAAAGAAACAAGAGGAAATTCTTACTCCAATCCTTAAAAAGATAAACTCTTTAAAAACTAAACAAAATAAGCTTATTGATTCCGAAAAATATCCCGAAGCGATTGAAATTTCAGAAGAAATAATAGAATTATCAAAAGAGATTAATGATAATGCACTTGAAAATGAACAAAAAGAGATTATTACTGAACTAAAAGAAAAAGCAGAAGTAAAGACCGATATTGATAAGATTAAAGAGGAAACATTAGATATAAAAAATCAGTTTGAAAAATTAATAGAAACAAAGATTTCTGCGAATATTATTGAGGCACATAAAATTGTAGAGGAATTCAAGCAAAAATATGAAAATATTTTTGATTTAACTACTATTTCAGAATCAAAAGAATTAATAAAAAAGGATGAAACTATTTGGAGCAATTTTACAAAAGACCGACGGTATTCTACCAAGGAACTCGAAAAACTAAAAAAACAAATTACAAAGGCATTAGAAGAACAACGAATTTTAGAAGCAGATGAGATCTTAAAAAAAGCTAAGGAACACTTATTACAAATAGTTGATGATGGTATAAAAAATGAATGGCATAAAATAGAAACTGATGCCTTAGAAAAAAGAATTAAATCTGAAACTTTAGAGAAAGTCGAAGAATCCATTGAGAAAAGTACTAAATTAAAAGAAAATTATGAATTTGAAGAGGCAATAACGAAATTAAACTCTACTATAGAACTGATAGAAGATAAAGACATCTTAGAATATGGTAAAAGGTTACAAGAATTAAAAGAAGAACTTCTTGAAGCGGAAAAGAATTTTAAAAAAATTCATAAAGATATACTAGACTTGGAAAGTAAAGTTAAGGAAAACAGAAAAAACAAACACTTTTATGCAGCTTTACTAAATAGTGAAAAAATAATAGAAAAATCTGAATCTATTAAAAAGCATGATACAGTTCTAAAGTACACTCAAATTGTAGAAGATATAAAAGATCAAATCAAAGAAATTGAAACAAATGAAAATCTTGAAAAAGAGAAATTACTAAGAAAAGCAGAAGAACTTGAGAAAGTGATAGTAGTTGACGAAAATGTCTTACCTTTAGTTGAAGAATTTTCTGTTGATGAAATTCTCGGTGATCTTTCTGATGATATTAATCAAATAATGGAAGAAGTAGGAAAATTGCTAGATGATCACCGAGTTGAAGTAAAAGAAGATATCTCAACTAAAACTTTAATTAAAACTGCTTCAGGTGAAGCAATTGAACTAGTACAAAAGACTGAAGTCCAAAAAACTCAGGAAGATGATCAAAACGTTAAATTTAGCGTTAAATCTGGGCTAGTTAATCCTTTTGATGATATAATTGAAGAGGCAATTATTACTGATTTAGTTCCCTATAACTATGAAATTACAGAAGTGCGTTTGAATGGAGAACCAGTAAAAGAATTGCCAGATAAGTCATTAACCAAACAGGGGATAGAGCTTGAGTGGAAAATCCAAAATATTCCTCCAAAGGAAGGAGTGGATATTAATTATGATTTACGTCGCAGAGTTTCTCGAACCATCATTTTTATATTAAAAAGTCAGGTAAGTATAATAAAAACTCATGCTAATTTAAGCATTCTTAAACTTGAGGGCCTGTATGAGGCCAACCTCCCATTTACAAATTCATTTGGTGAAATAATAAATGGTGTAATTGTTGAGGATATAATCCCATTATATTACCTTCATTTCATTAAAGAACCCTTAAAATTATTACCGGCTGAAATATCCAGCTCAAAACTTGGTGATCTAATAAAATGGAATATAGGGACGATGGAACCTAAAACTATAAATTATCAATATCGTTTGTTAGAACTCTATCGTTTGGAAGAAATTAAAATAAGTATAGATATTTTAAGTAAAAATGGAATAGCATCATTAAATAAAGGCGATTTAACTGAAGCTCTGGAAATTTATGAGAAAATTATAAATCAATTAGATGAATATAACAAATAAATGACTGAAAGAGATAAAAAGCTTAAAGTTCTTGATGAAATTGATTCGATGAGAGTTGTTCAAAATAATCACTTTATGATCGGAGAATTTAAAGATGCAAAAAAAGTTGCTGAAAATATAATCAAATTAGCTAAAGAAGCTAAATTAGATTTTATCGTAAAAGAACAACAAGATTTCATTAACCAAATGAAAAAGGAAAAAGCACAAAAGGATAAAGTTTCTCTTACTATGGAAGCATTTGAAAAAACAAAAAACAGGTTTGAAAAATTATTAAAAAAGGATGATATAATTACAGCTCATAAAGAAGTTAATGATTTCAAGCAAAAGTATTCAAAATTTACTAATCTCTCATCGCTACCTTCAGTACAAGGGCTATTTATAAAAGAAAGAGAATTATGGATTAATTTCATGGAAGAACAAGAGAAGATTAAACAAGAACTTAGTAATTTCAATAATAAATTCCTCAAAGCCTTAAAATCTAATGATTTCATAGATGCTATTAAAATTTTAGAAATAGCAAAACCTCAACTTAAGGACCTTTTGGACGAGGATATTAAAAATAAATGGGAATCCCATAGACAAAAATATTTGAAACAAAAAGAAAATTATGAATTATGTGAAAAAGTCGATAAAGCAATTGAAGAAAGCTTATCGCTCAAGGATGGTTTCATTTTTGAAGAAGCTCTCTTAAAAATAGATTCAACGGGAGAATTAATTAAAGATAAGGAACTTATTCAATGTAAAAGTAGATTAATAGAAACGAGGCAAGACATAGTCGCTGCTGAAATAAAATATAATAAACTTTATCTGGAATTAGCAAAATTTAAGGAGCAATTCAGATATAATCGAGAAAATAACTTCTTATTTGCTTTATCGAGAATTTGTGAAAAAATTATCAATATTTCACAGCTTATTGGAATGGAAAAAGTAGAAGATGAGCATAAAAATTCATTAAAAGAAATTAAAAATGAAATTGACGAACAAGAATCTAAATCTCGTTTAGAACAAGAAGAATTAATGAAAAGATCAAAGGAAGTAGAAACTTTAATAGAAACTGATGAAAAGGTTTTACCCTTAGTAGAAGCTTTTTCCATAAAAGACTTATTAGGGGACTTATCTGAAAATATTAAAGAAAAATTGGAACAAATAAGCACCTTGCTTATAGAAAATCGAGTTGATATAAAAAAAGAAATAATAAATAAAGTTATATTAAAAACAAGCTCTGCGGAGATTGTTGAGAGCGTAATACCCAGAAAAATTTTCGTAACAGATGAAAGTGATAAAAATCTGACTTATATTGTAAGATCAGGATTAACTAATCGCTTCGAAGACATAATTGAAGAAGCCGTAATTACCGATATTATTCCTTATAATTATGAAATTACCAATTTAGAATTAAATGGAGAGGTTTTAGAGGAGTTTCCCGAAAATATACTTAAAAAAGATGGAATTGAACTTAAGTGGGAAATAAAAAATCTTAAACCTAAAGAAAGAATTGAAATTAAATATGAGTTGCAGACTAGAGTATCTCGAACAATTATATTTTTATTAGAAGATCAGCTAAAAATTATAAAATATCATTCCAATTTAAATAAACTTCAGCAAGAAGGACTTTATGTAGCAAAGCTTCCTTTTACAAACAGCTTTGATATTAAGTTAGATGGTGTAATTATCGAAGATATAATACCGAATTCTTATTTACATTTCATTCAAGAACCTAAAAATCTCTTGCCCGTCAAATTTAGTGGTTTTGAATTCGGGGAATTGTTCAGATGGGATATTGGAGTTATGAGTGATGAAACATTAAATTTTACTTATAAACTAATAGATAAACATCAATTCGATGATACAAAATCTGAAATTAATAATTTAAACAATGATGGCTTAGAATCTTTAAACAAAGGTGATATTTTAGATGCATTGGATAAATACAAACAGATTCGAAACGAAATTGTAAATAAAATTAAATAATTCATTATTAATGTTAAAAACTTTTCCATGAATGACTTATCTGCCTTCATTGCGTTATGGGATAGAAGAATCGGCGCAAAAATAATGGATTTTTATCCTAAATCATCTCAACCTAAATTTGATTTGGAATTTATTTCATCGAAGATTTTCTTTGCTTTTCAGAATCTTAATAAAGATGATGCGACCAGGATTAAAAGAACATTTTTTAAGCTACACTTTAAAGATATAATTCGGAAAGAACTAATTTTATTAGACGTTTTAGAAAGTAATGATAATAAAGAAAAAGATCAACAATCTTTTATAGTAGTTTTACTTGTTCCAGATTTTATATCTGATGAAGAACTTGACGCGTTTAAAAGTATTATTTCTGAAATTGGTAATGATTATCTTACAACTGAAAATCTTATTTTTGATAAACATCTTAAAAAAATTGAAGAGATTTTTATATTAGAGGAAAAGGTACGAGATTCCGAAATTTCAATAGATGAAACATATTCATTAAATAAGGCGCTTTTAGATTTTAAAAATGGAATTGAAATATTCTCAAAAAAGAAATATAAGCAAGCCTATTTTTTCCTAAAAAAAGCATATTTAAAATTCTATGCTGAAAACCAGACAAAATTAATACTAGAGGCTACATTCTTCCTTTCCTCACTCTTATCTCAATTAAATAAATATAACGTGGCCCAAATTTATATTGAAAATCTAGAAAATTTATCTTATCAGCTTAAACATCAGAAATATTATGAAACAGCACTTTTTCTTGGGGGCTTTATTAATTATAAAAATGAAAATTATGAGAATGCCTTAAAGAAATTTAAAAAATTGGAATCACTTAATCCTCAGAATATTAATAAATTTAATTTCTTCTTTCTCTATGGAAGAATTTTAAGAATTTTAAAAATAAATTTTGATGCCACTACTTATTTACAAAAGGCTTTAGAAGAAAGTAAACACTTAGAAGACTCAAATGAATTAAAAGATAAGAAGGCACAGGTTTTTGTTGAATTAGGGCATATAAATTATACTAGTGCCATTAATACTATTGTATCTGGAAATTTAAATCAATCTTTATATAAATCATCTTTACTTAAATCTATTAAATATTATGAAGATGCTATTAAGATTTTATATGAAATCGATAGTTATTCTGGACTTATTTCAATTTATAGATTAATTGGAAATATTTATGAGTTAATTGATGAATATTTGCTCTCAATTAAAAATTATCGAAAGGCATTAAATTTTGCTGAACAGATTAATGATATTACAAGTAGATTACAAATTTTTAGCCTTATTATTCAAAAATTATCACTTTTAGGAAAGTATGATATAATCATAAAAGAAACTGATCAAATGTTATCCAAAACTATTGCATATGCATAT
>CAZRKO010000090.1:0-6631 GCA_964600445.1 uncultured archaeon | reverse complement strand
CTTTGGGAAGGAATTCTCCTGTTTCGGGAAAGAATTCGGGAATTTTCTTTTTTTCTTCTTTTTTCTTTTCTACTTTAGTTGGTTTTGGTTCTGGTTCAATCGCAGTCTCCGGTCCTAATGTTTGTTCGGAAGCTCTGCTAGCCACTGACGAGAGGACATTAAAAAGATCAGTTCCGCTAGACTTAATAGTATCTGTATCAATTTCTTCGATACTAATGGGTGAGATTTTTGGTTTCGAACTAATTATTGGAGTTAAAAATGGCTTTTCTTCAGTTTCCGTAGGTATTGGAATTGACACTGGCTCTTCTGAAATTTCTGAAATTGGTGACTCTGAAGGCATTGGCATAAGATCTGTATCAACTTCCGCTATCTTCATAGATTCAGGCTTTTCAGTTGGTAAAGGTGTTAATTGTGTATCCTCTTCAGATATTTTCATAACTTCCGGTTTTTCAAATGGTATCGGTGTTAAATCCACTTCTTCTTCATCCAATTCTTTTTCTTTTGAAGGAATTTGCGTGAACTTAAACGGAACTTTCGATTCAGGTTCAATACTTGGTATTTCTGAAATCATAGGAGTTAATTTTGGTTTCTCTAAAGATTCTGCGGATTTAATTTGCTCCATTAAAGACTCCTCAGTTATCTCAGATATCTCCATTTCTTCTTCAAATTCTGTAAGCTCAATTTCTTCTTCTATAGGTTGAGGAAACTCTATACTATCTTCAGCACTTTGTTCAATATGAACCTTTATGTGAGGCGCTTTTTCAGGTCTTTTTATTGAGGGAATTTTGATCTCTGGTGGAGCAAGTTTTACTTCTTTCTTAGGAGTAATTTTTTGGACGGGCTTCTTTTGAGAAAGTTCTTGAAGACTTTCTTCTTTTCCGTCCAAATCTTTTTTTAGTTGTTCAATTGTATTTTTTAGACTACCAATTTCATCTTTAAATTGCTCTGTAACTTGAAAAACTATATCTGAAACGTCTAATTGTGGAACTTCAATCTCGGCACTTGTTTTAGATTCTAATATTTTACCACGCTCGTCAACTGCTTGAACTTTAGCTAATTCTTTCTTAACTCCAGTTAGTCTTAAAAACTTATCAATATTCTCTGCTAATCCTTCTACTTCTTTAAACCATAAATCTAATGTATCCCAATTTTTAAGTTTGAAAAGAATATCCTCAATAAGATTTATTTGTAGAGGAAATGCATTTATAAGCTTTAAACTCTCAAATAGATCAAGTAATTGATCTCTTGCTTTAATTTCCTCATCGGGAGTAGGCTCTTGATCTGTTAAATGAAGGAAAATATTATTTATTTCTTGTAGAAATTCGTTTTCACTCATAAAGAATCATTTTAAAATTTAATTGATCTCCTCAGAATAAAAATTTCTTTAAGTAATAAGAAACTATTCAATAATTTATTTTTTTTGTAATATATAGATTTATTAATTTATTAATTCCATCTTTCTAATTCAAAACTAATTTGACGGAATGAAAGAGAAACTAAGATATCTTAAATTTAAATTCTTGATATTAGATATATTACTTAATAAGAACTTTTATTTTATGGAAATATTTCAAAGAAAGTGAAAATATTGTGTCGATGGCAACAATAGTGGAAGTTCGAACTGAATATCCCCTTTTACGCTTAATAATATGGATAGCCTTTCTTGTAGTATATATTTATATGGCTCAATATGTCTATAAAGATGCGGTTAAAAGAAAATTAAATGCCGAACTATGGCTATTAATTGTATTATTGGTCCCTATTGCCAGTTGGATTGTTTATTTCTTAGTGAGAAATGAAAAATCTCGAAATCAAGATTGAGTAATTCTCAAATCTATATTTATTAATTTTTTTTAAAATAATAACCTAAAAATAAGATATGATTATTATATTTCTTTTAAAAATTTAATTCAATTTATAGCATATCAAGAAAATTCTTGGAGAGTTTTAAGAATAGAAAGAATTTTATGAATATTTCTTAATTTAGGTGGAGGAAATTGGCGTTTTCTATACGCGTCTTCCTCTGTGGCCGCCCTTGCGTCTACAATGGTCATGGGATTTTGGTGTTACTTCCTCAATTCTACCGATTTCCAAACCTGATCTGGCTAATGCTCGGATACAAGCTTGAGCTCCAGGACCAGGAGTTTGTGCTTTATTACCACCAGGAGCTCTTACTTTAATATGAATACCAGTTATACCTTTATCTTTTAGATCGTTTGCAACTCTGAACCCGCATTGCATGGCAGCATATGGGCTACTTTCATCGCGGTCAGCCTTGGTAACCATACCCCCAGTGCATTTCGCGAATGTTTCGGCACCGCTAAGGTCTGTTGCTGTCACGATTGTATTGTTATAGCTGGAAAGTATATGCACAATACACCATTTAATTTTTTCTCTACTCATTTTTTTTTCACTATGTTTTTTTATGTTGGTGTTGCGAAAGGGCTGCTTGGGGCAAAGGTAATCAAATCTTCTTCCTCCTTTTTTACAATATAAGAGGGAGAGTTAATTCTTTTATTCCCCACTTGAATATGATTATGTACTATTTTTTGTCTCGCTCCATATATGGTTTTCGCGAGTCCCTTTTCATAGACTAAAGTTTGTAATCTCCTCTTTAGAATATCTTCTACGGTTAAAAGTAGTATATCTTCAAATTTAGCTTCGGGACCTAGAACTCCTAATCTTTGTAACTTTTTAATTAATGTATTCTGTACTTCAATAGATTTTTCTGGCAACAATGATCTTGATTGTCTAGCTAGATTTCTCCATTTACCAAGTATAGTACGTGATTTCCAGAACTCTCTTTTATTTCTTAAACCATACTTACCTAAAAACTCAAGCTCTTCTAGCATTCTCTCTTTTTGATAAGGATGAGCAGGCTTTTTAAACTTCTTTTTTAATCGTCGTGGGTCTCCCATTTTGCTAATCTCTATATTGTTTTTTAAATCTCCTTCGCATAACTCCAACTACTAATCCATGTCGTCCAGTGCTTTTAGTTTTCTGTCCTCTAACTTTTAAGTGCCGTTGATGTCGAACTCCTTTATAACTTCTAATTCGTTTCATTCTATCAATATCTCGTTTCACTGTTATCTCTAGTTGGCCTCCAAGGAGATGTCGGTCTTCTCCAGTTCTCAAATCTTTTTTTCTATTTAATAGGTAAGAAGGAATACCATTTCCAACTGGATCTAAAATAATTTCTTCTAATCTATTAAGATCTTTTTCTGGAACAGCGCCAATTCTCATTTCAGGGCTAATTTTAGCTACTATTACGATTGCTTGAGCAAAACGCATTCCAATACCTTTAATTTGTGTAAGGCCATATTCAATTTTTGCGTTCCCATCAACACGAGAACGTAATTGGCTGAAATACACTTGCTCTCTGAAGTTTTTAGGTCGGATTGGTGAACTCATATTTAATGAATATAATTATTGTTATTTTATTTTTAAAATGTGTATTAAAATATTAATTTTTTGATTTTAATTCAGATCTCATATAAAATTATCATAAAGATATAGTTTTAAATTTAGAGGGATTGACAGAAAGCTTAATAAATTGGAACTCTTAAATTTTTTTCCTTTTTCTCATTAATGTGTTTTTTACATCCATTTTTTTTAATCCCAGCAATTTTTTGAAGCATAGGTAAACCAGGTTTAACCTCTTTTATTGGTTTTGATTCAATTAAGTTATTAGCAATGAGTGATTCATATAATTTCTTACCAGTTTCAGTTCTTATAATGACTGTGTTCCATCCTGAAGGGGAGCCAATCGATCCAACCGAGATATCAGCAGATTCGGAAGTTAAATCGAAACAAACTTCACAATCTTCTCTAGCCAAATGGCTTATTTCTTTTATTGGAACTGAAGATTCCTCACCATTATTTGTGTAAACAAAAAATTTCCCTTTATTAATGTCCATTTTCTTTATATCGTTTATCTCTACCCTTAACATTTCGCAAATTTTCAAGAGTGATTGATAAGAAAAGGATTCCATACAAAATATCCCGATTTTATATTTTACATTATTCAAGGATGGGATACCAATATCATAAATCTCTGATTTTAGTAATGCTTGCATCATACAGGGAACTCCTACAACTGCGACGCTATGGTTAGAACTATTAAATTCATTGAGAATTCGCAATGTTGGATTATTAACATATTTAGTTCCTGCTGTTTGAATTATATCTTCTTTACTTTTAAGTAGTAATGGTTCAGGACGCCAAATGGTATTACTCATTTTGGCTCCCAGTGCAAAATCAATTTTGTTTTGCTCAAATAGGAAATAAAGGCAGGTACTTGATATTCCCCCATCTTGACATACTGAAGCTATCTCTTCTACTTTTGTTCTAGCACAATAGGCATCGGTAAAATGTCCTATTTTTGAATAATCCTTTATTTCATATGCATTGTCTAATTTCATATTTATAATTTTAACAGGTAAATACGATCGTGGGCAAATGAAATAGCACATACCACATCGGATACATTTTTCTTCGTCAAATTTACCAAAACCATTCAATACTTCAAGGCAATTTACTGGGCATATTCCAGCACATAAACCACAACCGGAACAAATTTTCGAATCATAGATAGCCTTTACAGGTTCATAAATCGATTTAACGTTAGTAAAATCAATAGTTGTAACTTTAATATTTAAATCTTTAAAAATTTGCTTATCAAGTATATCTTCAGTTCCTTTAATTACATCATAAATTTCTTCTACTTCTATAATTTTTTCATTCTCTAATAACTCTAATAAGCTAAGGGATTTTTTTATGTCAATTGAGTTCTTTTCAGAAAATTCTTTTAATGAACCAAAATTACTCTTTTTTTTCGTTTTCAAAAACTCATAAAGAGTATACTTTAATTTTTCTTCATCAAACATCTTAAAAAAGATGTTGTAATATTGGGATTCGTTGTAAATTCCAGCTTTTAAAATATCTTCTTTTGCATCAATAAAAGCTCGAACTCTATATGAATCTAAGGTATTTCCAACATTTTTTAAAAATTTCCATGAAATATTTCCTTCAGAACTCATAGCTTATATTAATTTTTAATTATTATTATTAGAGATTTCCGAAAACCCTTGCTGTGGGTTAGTTACCTCTCAACTATGATTTCTTTAAGAGGATCATTCTATTTCGGATTAAATTTTGGGAGAGGAGGTAACATATTCACTTTTCTTGTTATATCTGCGACAGATTGAATAAATTGATTAACCTCAGCTGCAGCACAGAAATATTGGTGGATTCTATCTTCAGAAATTCCAATATGGTTGAAAACTTTTTTTAATAAATTAACGTGTTTGTGAGTATTCATATTTGCGGCTCCAAAATCACATTCCCCTTCGTGACAAGAAATAATCGCCACTCCATCAGCTCCATTTAAAAAAGCTTCCATTATCAAATGAATTCCAATTCTGCCTGTACATTTTACGCGAATTAAATGAAAATCGGTTGAGTATTTTTTTCGAGTTACACCTGTCAAATCGGCAGCAGAATAACCTCATTTATCACAGCCAAAGGCAATAACTCTTCTTTTAAGTTCTTGATTCGTTTCTGACATTTATTCACCTCTAGATTGTTTAATTTCCTACTAACTCCTTGCTTTCCTTAAGGGATTCGATTGGAATTCCTATACCCTTTATTTCTTCTTCGAACTGTTTGTCTCGATAATATACTAAATCAACGGCTCTTGCAGGGCAAGATGTGACACATGCACCACATCCTTTACATTTTAACTCATCTACTGCTGCAATTCCTTCTTCAGTTACAGATATAGCTCCATAATCACAAACTTTTTCGCACCGATGACAACCCATACAAAAACTTTCATTAACTTCCGCAATAATTAATTCTTGCCTTAGTGTATCATGAGAAAGTAAAGTTGATGCCTTACTAGCTGCTCCTAGAGCTGTGGATACAGAATATGGTATATTTTTAGGACCAGCGGCACATCCGCATATATAAATTCCTGTATTTTTTGTCTCTTGAGGCTTTAAACATCCATGTACTTCAGTCAAGAAACCATTGGGTCCTTTTGCCAAACCCATGATCTCAATAACTTCCATAGTTCCTTTTGATGGAACCATACCAGTTGATAAAACGACAAGATCAGTGGTCATATTTACTATTTCACCTGTCAAAGATGAATACGCCCGAATTTTTAAATTATGTTCCGAATCTTCCAATATTTCCCCAACTTTACCACGAATCATTTTAATATCAATCTCCCTTATTTTTCTATAATATTCTTCGTTGCCTTTGTCTGTTGACCGAATATCTATATAAAAAATACTTATATCCATATCGGGAAATTCCTGTTTTAAGATTTGGGCATTTTTAAGGGCAACATTGCAGCAAACTCCAGAACAATAAGGATTTGCTTTTAACGAACGGGATCCAACACATTGAATCATTACGACACTTTTTGCCATCATTCCATCAGATATCCTGTATACATGCCCGCCCGTTGGTCCAATAGGACTTAGCATCCTTTCTAATTCGATTTGAGTGATGACATTTGGGAAAATTCCATAATTAAATTCATTTGTTTCCATAATTGGATATTCATCGTAGCCAGTTGCTACAATAACAGCCCCGACTTTAATATTAAGATATTCTGGTTCTT
>CAZRKO010000089.1:5542-6694 GCA_964600445.1 uncultured archaeon | reverse complement strand
TACACCAATTCCTTCCATGTCACCTTTCTCATCAGAATTATACACCATTATACCTCCTTCTGCTAGCTTGCCAATATGATTGTCATAGCTCCTTTTATCAAAGACAATTATTAAATCAGCATTCATATAGTGGCTACTTACCCAACTAGTAGATGTGCTCACAACTGAAAAATTATGGCCACCTCTAATTAAACTCATATAATCATCCATTTGAAATACTTGTCGGCCCAAATCAATGAAGAGTTGAGAAGCAACGGCTCCTGTCTTTTTCACACCTTGTCCTGCTTTGCCTCCAACAATAAAAGTAAATAAATCATCATCCATGAGAAACTACTCCTTGTTGAAATTTTTTTTTATTATTCTTTTTTTATTATAATTAAGGTATTCGAATTCTACTATTAAACGTTTTTTCTATGAATTATTAGAAAGGTTATGGGATGAATATTTTTAATTTATAAATTCACTCTAAAATATTCTTTAGAAATTCTAAAATATCCAAAAAAATTATATTTTATTTAGCAATTATAAGATTTAGAGGGAATTGCTTAGTTTTTTAGGCTATTTCCTTTTTAAAATATAAACCAAATTTATATGAAATTATGACACTAAAGTTTTAATATGTAGAAATTTTATGTAAAATTTCCTAAAATTATAGATAAAGATGTGATTAAATGTCAATGAAAAAATTCATACATTGCTTAAATTGCGGTAAAAATTTAGCTTCAAAAGAGAAGGAAGGCCCTCCATATTGCGCCGAATGCATTTTAGATCTAAATTATAGTACATCAGATATAGATCGCAATGAAATTGATAAAGAATTACAAAAAATTTTAGATTTTTTTGTCTCGGATGTCAGTGCAGCATTTAATAAGGATCCTGCCGCAAATACTCTTTTGGAGGTTCTTATTAGTTATCCCGGAATAAAAGCCGTACTTTTATATCGCATTTCTCATTTCTTCTGGAAGTTAGGGATGCCTTTTATTCCAAGATATATTTCTGATATCGCTCGTCAGTTAACCGCAATTGAAATCCATCCAGGCGCCGAAATTGGAAGCGATTTTTTTATTGATCATGGGTCAGGAGTTGTTATTGGAGAAACTAGTGAAATTGGAAATAATGAACTCTGTTTTCTGTCTGTTCCTAAGATATATT
>CAZRKO010000089.1:0-5532 GCA_964600445.1 uncultured archaeon | reverse complement strand
GACCATGGGATGGGAGTGGTTATTGGAGAAACTACTGTAATCGGAAATAATGTAACTCTTTATGCAGGAGTCGTTTTAGGAGGAACATCTTTAGAGAAAACGAAGCGCCATCCAACTTTAGGAGATAATGTCGTTGTTGGCACGGGAGCAAAAGTATTAGGTCCGGTAACAATAGGAGATAATGTTAGAGTTGGAGCAAATTCTGTTGTAGTAAATGATATCCCTCCGAATTCTGTTGTGGTTGGAGTTCCCGGAAGAATTATTTCAAGAAAAGGTGAGAAGATTGAGAAGATTGATCTCAGGCACGGAGATCTGCCAGACCCATTGTCTATAACGATTTCTACCCTGGAAAAAAGAATAAGAGAATTGGAAAAACATTTTTCCACTAATAGAGAGCCTAAAAAAGATGAGATTGAGATATATTACGGTGATTATGGCGAAGGAATATAATGATTTTAGGAAATTTTCTATAAATCTATAAGATATCAATTAAAAAGAGATGGAAATAAATGGAAGTATATAATAATATTATTGAAACTATTGGAAAGACTCCATTGGTAAGATTAAACCGAATAACGACTGGTATTGAACCTAATATCTATGCAAAATGTGAGTTTTTTAATCCAGGAGGATCTGTTAAAGACAGAATCGGAATGTCTATGATCGAAAAAGCTGAAGAAGAAGGAATAATAAATAAAGAGATAACTATAGTTGAGCCAACATCGGGAAATACTGGAATTGGGTTAGCTCTCGTTTGTGCTTCAAAAGGTTATAAATTAATTCTCACAATGCCAGAAAGTGTCTCAATTGAAAGAAGAAAAATCTTGAAAGCATATGGAGCCGAAGTATATTTAACTCCAAAAGAAGGAGGAATGAAAGCAGCAATTGCTAAAGCAGAGGAATTAGCCAAAGAAAAGGGTAATATATTTATACCGCAACAATTTAAGAATATAGCAAATCCAGAAATCCATCGTAAGACTACAGCAAAAGAGATTTTTAACGCTCTAGCTGGTCGAGTTGATGGTTTTGTTGCAGGTGTTGGGACTGGAGGAACTATTACAGGAGTAGGTGAAATTTTAAAAGATAGAGTTGGGGCTAGATTAAAAGTATATGCTGTTGAACCAAAAGGCTCACCTGTATTGTCAGGTGGTAAACCAGGACCTCATAAAATCCAAGGCATAGGAGCCGGTTTTATTCCAGATGTGCTTAATACAGAAGTTTATGATAAAGTAATTACTGTAGAGTTTGAAGATGCTATAGCTACAACTCGTAAATTAGCTAGATTAGAAGGAATCTTTGTTGGAATATCTGCTGGAGCAAACACTTGGGCAGCAATTTATGAAGCATCCAAAGATTTTGAAAAAGGAGAGAATATTGTAGTAATTTTGCCAGATACCGGAGAGAGATATTTATCCACTCCCTTATGGAGTGATATGGAATAATTAACTATAATTATAATAATCTTTATTAAGCAGACAGCTGACAGAATTATATCTCATTTAGTTAGGTTATAAAAAGACTTTTTGACGAAAAATTCGGATCCGATGTGAAATTAAGACCTAATCTTCTTAAACCAGCTTCATCACCTGGAGTGGGGATGTGAGTCGAATGGGCTTCGCACCCCTGAAGTGATTTAAGTTTTTCCATTGCAACTTTCGCAGAGGGATTAAAATCTGCGCTAATACTTAAAGCAATGAGTGTCTCTTCAAGATTGAGACTTAATATTCTTTTGTTATAGAATTCTGATTTCAAATTACTGATGGATTTTAAGATATTCGGGGATAAAAGATGGATATTTTTCGGGATACCGGCCAATATCTTGATAGCATTTAGCACTAAAGCAGAAGCGGCATGCATTAATGGAGAGTTATTACCAGTTACAATAGTTCCGGTCTTCAATTCTAAAGCGGCTCCGGCAAATACACCCTCGTTTCCTTTACCTTTTTCTTGGGCTTCAATTGAAGCCTTATGTGCATATTCCACTACTTTTCGATCTGTGGGGGTAAGATTTAATTCTTTCATTAGAAGCTCTGCTCTTTGCACAGTTTTCTTATCTGCCACCCCCATAGCATATTCACAGCTATATCGAAAGAATCTCCGAATCATTTCTTGTTTAGAAGCATACTGTACTAAATCATTATCTATAATGGCAAAACCTGCCTTATTTACACCCATATCTGTAGGAGAATTATAAACTACATCATCGTCCATGATCCTTTGCATAATCTTCTTTACGACAGGAAAAATCTCCACATCTCTATTATAGTTTATTGCAATCTTATTGTAGGTTTCAAGATGGAAAGGATCTACTTGATTATAATCCCCAAGATCAGCAGTTGCAGATTCATATGCCATATTTACTGGATGCTTTAAAGGCAAGTTCCAAATTGGAAAGGTTTCAAATTTAGCATATCCTGCTTCAAGTCCACTTTCATGCTCATGGTAAATTTGATTCAGACAAGTTGCCAATTTACCACTGCCCGGTCCAGGTGCGGTAACAATTACAATCGGTTTGAATGTTCCAATATATTGATTTGCGCCGTATCCTTCTTTACTTACGATTAGATCAATATTAGTTGGGTAGCCTTTAATCGCTTGATGCGTATATACCTTTATATTTCGACGTTCGAGTTTATGCATAAATTGTTTTACAATCTGCTGTCCGTTATAGCGCGTAACTACCACTGCGCTTACCTCAATTCCCCCTTCACGAAGATCATCTATTAATTTCATAACATCTGTGTCATAAGTAATTCCAAAATCAGCACGAATTTTTCTTCTTTCTATATCTCCAGAATAAATACAAATAATGACTTCAATTTTATCTCTAAGATGCTTTAAGAGCTTTATTTTAACATTAGGGTCAAATCCCGGAAGAACACGGGCTGCATGATAATCATATATTATCTTCCCTCCGAATTCAAGGTATAATTTGTTTCCGAATTGAGCCGCTCGATCTAAGATACTCTTGGATTGCTCTTTTAGATACTTCTCATTATCGAATCCGATTTTATTGATAGTCATTATAAATCAGTTTAATTATGTTAAACTAAATATATTTAGATTGAAATAAGTGGAAATTGTTATATAAATATAATTATTAACCCTTTTTTAGTAAGAATAAAAGGTCATTTTTCAATAAATTATAAAGAAAAAAGATAAAATTTATGAGAACTAAATATTTAAATGAGAATAAGAACATTTTACTTACACAAAAAATTCTCGGCCAGCGTATCCGAGTAGTTAAGGAGACGGCCTGCAGAGCCGCTGCCATTAGGCGTCGTGGGTGCAAATCCCACCGCTGGCTCTTATCATTGATTCTTAATAAATTTTGTTATGCGTACTTCATGGTGATTTTATAATATGAAACTATATAATAGTTTGTCATTTAAAAAAGAAGAGTTTAAACCCTTGAATCCAAAAGAGGTTCTCATGTATGTCTGTGGTCCAACTGTTTATGATAGTCCACATTTGGGTCATGCTAAGTCAGCAGTAGCCTTTGATTTAATACGCCGGTTTCTTAAATTTAAGGGATATGAAGTAAAATTAGTAAAAAACTATACGGATATTGATGATAAAATTATTAAAAGAGCAAACGAGCGAGGAATTAACTTTAATATTCTTAGTGAACAATACATAAAAGAATACGAGGAAATTATGGATATTTTAAACATCCAAAAGGATTATAAAAATCCTCGCGCAACCGAAGTTATCGATTTTATGATAGAAATAGTTCAAGGTTTAATTTCAAAAGGATATGCGTACGAAAGCAATGGTTCTGTATACTTTGATACTTTATCATTTTCAAAATATAAGACTATCTTACAAAACATTTCCGAGGAGGATTTAGAGGCTGAAGAAGAGGAGGAACTAGGACACTCCCCTCTAGAAGAGAAGAAAAATCCTAAAGATTTTGCACTATGGAAAAAATCAAAGGAAGGTGAGCCATTTTGGGAAAGCCCTTGGGGAAATGGGAGACCAGGATGGCATATCGAATGCTCTGCAATGGCAATTAACTACCTTAGTGAAACTATTGATATTCATGGAGGTGGGCAGGATTTAAAATTTCCACATCACCGTAATGAAATTTCTCAATCTGAAGCATATACTGGGAAAACTTTTGCTAACTATTTTATGCATAACGGTTTTGTTAATATAGATAATGAAAAAATGTCTAAAAGTCTTGGAAACTTTTTTCTGGTTTCGGATGTAGTAAAAAAATATGATCCAATGACTATTCGGTTGTTTTTAATTTCAACCCACTATAGAAAGTCTGTAAATTATTCTTTAGATAATATGGATCAGGCCAAAAAGAATTATGCAAAACTAATAAATGCCATCTATAAAATTCATAATGCCCCTGCAATTGAAAATGACACCGATGCAATGAATGAATTAATTTCTAAGATTGATAGAGCAGAATCTAATTTGATTGAAGCCATGGACGATGATTTTAATACTCCAATCGCGATTGCAGAGATTATGGTTTTATTTAGAGATATCAATCGCGTTGTATTTGAGGAAAACCATGAAATAAACATAGGCTTCAGAGATAGATTATTTAAATTTGTTGAAGTAATAGACCAAATTTTTGGTTTATTTCCTGATATAGAAAAGCAGCTTGGAGGACATCTCGATTTAAGTATAGCCGGTTCCTTCGACAAGAGAGGAAAGCTTATCGAAGATTTATTAGAAATCATTAAAGATGCAAGATCAGGTTTGCGGGAGGAAAAAGCATTTGATATAAGCGACGATATTCGAGAAAAAATAAACGATTTTTACGTAAGGAAGGAACTCAGTTTAACTCTTGGAGGATCTTTTGATGAAAGAGGTAAATTGATAAGTAATTTAATTGAGTTTTTAAAAAATTTAAGCAAATTGTTGGAAGAGAGAGGAAATAAAGAGCTTGGTGAAAAAGTTTTAGAAAAATTGGAGACTTTGGGATTAACCGAAGAAGTTAACATAAAGGTTGCAGGTTCGTTTGACTTGAGAGGGGAGCTGATTAATAAATTAGTCGACATTTTTACAGAAATCCGTTCAAAAGTAAGAAATATGAAAATTTTTGATGTGAGCGATTATATTTGTGAAAATTTAGGTGATTTCTGGATAACGAGGGAGCTTGATGTTGAAAGAGCCGGCTCTTTCGATAAACGGGGAGTCTTAATTGATGAGTTATTAGATGTTATTTTTGAGATACGATCCAAATTGAGAGAAAGAAAACTTTACGATATAAGTGATAAAATACGACAAAGATTACAAGCAATAGGTATAGATATTGAAGATAATTAGCTAAAATTCAGCTAACTTTATTTTCCCATTATAGAATAACATTTTTCCATCAAAACTAATTTGAACCGGAATTATTGGAATATTTTTTCCTCTTGCTTCAGATAATTTTTCTGAGAATTTCGGATCTGTTTCCCAATTTGGAGCGAATCTTTTGGCTTTTCGAAATATTAGAAATAAAATAATTCCATGATGTTCTATAATTTCATTCACATGCCTAGTACCTCGTTCTGTAGGAGCATCCGG
>CAZRKO010000088.1:0-6824 GCA_964600445.1 uncultured archaeon | reverse complement strand
TCAATAGCGATTGGTTTTCCTAAAAGGTTCTCAAAAGTAATCGTTCTGCGAACTTCCTTAACTAACTCGTTTATCTTTACTCCCATTTTTATCTTTGATTATAATTATTATTCTATCAATTATTATTTGGAACATTTAATATATAATTTCCACTATATTCTAAGTTAATTCTTCAGCATTTTAATAATTCATTTCCTACATTAATCTTAACATAGATTTATTTAAAAAATTTTTTTAGTATAGATTAGTAGAAATTAATACAATTATTCGATATTTAAGGGAATTGGTGTTTCAAGATATAAATATTTTAATTCAATTTTATTTCATTCTTCTTTCTTCGTTTAAGCCTTGTTCCACATAATTCGCAATCTCTACCAAATTCTTCCAGTGTTTTTATTTCATTACAGAAAGGGCAGTAAACTTCCCAGATAATTCTGGATTTAATTCCGTCTCTAATTAATGGTGAAAAAGGAATATTCAATTTTGAGCATAAATTTTGCATTGAGTAATCATTAGTGTAGAGAATAACCTCCTTTTTAAGAGTGAGTTTCAATTCTAAAGCCAATGCAATCAATTCTTTATCTACCATCGATAAAGATTTATAATCTCCTGTAGTTTTTGAATTTATATCGATTTCTTGAGTAAACTTGTTTGAAGGAGTTTGTATTAGTAGCTTTTTACTTTCAATGGCGGCTTGGATTCTGTTTACAATATTCCTATTTTTATTGGTATATCTCTTGTGTTTAACTTCCTCAATAACCTTAGGCGTTGTATAAAGAACACCATCAATTACATTAAAATCTATGCCTAACAAAAAGATATTCGTATCAAAAATTAAGATTGGATTATTCTTCAGGGCTATCATCCAATGGAGTTCTTATTGTTCCTATTATTTTCTTTCTTAATCGTCTGAAATAATTTTCATATAAATTATCTGTCAAGCGAATGAATTTTGTGTGAGCGTTAGCTTTTCGAATTCTAATTCTCGTATTTGGTTGAATTTTTTTAATTGTTTGCTGTCCATCTATAATGATTCTAGCATTCAACCGTGGTCTTAAGGGAGTAATCTCAATCTCCGAATCAATAGGGAGAACCATGGGTCTTAAACCAGAACGAGCAAAACTGTTAACTGGTGTTAATTGCATAATCTCTAAATTAGGGCTTATTATCGACCCTCCTGCGCTTAGATTATAGGCTGTTGAGCCTGTGGATGTAGAAATAATTACTCCATCTAAGTAACTCCGATTTAAAAAGATTCCATTCACTTTAACCGAAATTTGTAATACTTTGGAGCTTTTTGAGGAAACAATTAGAATTTCATTTAACGCATTATTGAGCTTAATCTCTTCAGAATTTCTTACGATATAAGGAGTTAATTTAGAACAAGTCTCTATTATAAATTCTCCTTTTAAGACCTTAATTAAATCCTTATATACACGTCTATTATTAGATTCATCTAAAAATCCAATCGACCCAATATTGACTCCAAAAATAGGAGGAGGATCAACTTGAGATACACCATTAGCTACCCTGAGGAGTGTACCATCACCACCTACAGATATAAGGAATTTCGTATTTTTAGAAGTCATGTTATTTAAATCTATTCCATTATGTGGAAATATTTTTGGAGCAATACGAGTCTCTAAATACACCACCTCTCCTTTTTTCACTAAAAATTCAAAAATATTCTTAGATAATTTAATTGCTCTCTCTGAATCCATCCGACAAGCTAATGCGATAGACTTTTTTACCATACCACTCAAACTACTTAATTATATCTCTAAAATTAAAAATTGAAATTTTCCTTAAAAAAATAATAAATTTGATTTATGGGATATGAATTAATTCTGAAAAACTCGATTAATGAGTGTCTTTCCGGCTAGCTGCCAGTATTCCACTTGCGTAGTAGACATTTTACCTGGATCCGCTTGTAAATCTTTAAGTTTTTTTACCAATTCCTCATCTTTTGGCCAGTTAACATCCAATGACTCATATGTCTCTAAATCCATAATGTTAATCGAAGAATCTTCAATAAAATTTATTTGGGCATCGCCTTTAATGATTTCAGGGACTTCACACATATGTCCGCTCGGAATTGTAAGGCTTCTCTTGTTTTCGTCAAATATTCCAATGCAGACCACTCTTACTTTTGCGTGACCATGCTTTCCACTTTTAGAACGCTCAGTACTTTTAATAACACAGGGTTCTTCATCAACCATAATATACTGCCCAGTTTTCAATTTTTGTATCTCTGTCCTTCTAATTGACAATTCTAATTACACCATTACCTTTTTTAAATTGATTTACAAATATTTTTAATTTTGATATTTCTATTTTTTTATATATTAAAATTCTTTAATATTTATTTTTTTTACTTCTTTACAAAAGTAAAAAAATATCTTATAAAAAAGATATCATTTTTTGAAGATTATACTATAGAAAAAAAATTGATTATCATGGTACTTGAAACCCTCGGCAGACATTTGGATTCCGCTATAAGGAAAATAAGACGACTACCTCAAATTGATAAGGACGCATTAAATGCGTTAATACAAGATTTGCAGAGAGCATTGTTGAGTTCGGACGTTAAAGTTGAGTTAGTATTCGAAATGACTGAAAATATTAAAAAAGAAGCCATGAATACTACCCTCCAGAAAGCTAAGAGGAAAGACTTTATAATTAAGCTTATACATGATGAGCTTATAAAAACGTTAGGTGGAAAGAAAGCTCCCATTAGAATTAAACCAGGAAAAAAGAATGTAATACTACTTGTTGGAATTCAAGGTTCGGGCAAGACCACTACAATCGGCAAATTATCTCACTTTTATAAAAGCAAAGGATATAAAGTGGCAGCAGTAACAACAGATACCTATCGTCCAGGAGCTTATGAGCAACTTGTTCAATTAACAAAACAAATTGGAGTTAAATGTTATGGAAATCCTAAAGAGAAAAATGCAATTAAAATTGGCGTTCAAGAAACAAAAAAAGCAATAAATGATGGAAATGAGCTAATTATAGTGGATACTGCGGGCAGACATAAAGAAGAAAAAGAATTAATGAAAGAAATGGCAGTTTTAGAACAAAAATTAAAACCAAACGAAGTAATTCTAGTGATTGATGGTACTTTAGGGCAACAGGCCTATAATCAAGCTGAGGTATTTGCGAATACGACGAACCTCGGTTCTATTATTGTAACAAAATTAGACGGAACTGCAAAGGGAGGTGGCGCTTTATCAGCTTGCGTTGCTGCAAACGTTGGTATTAGATTTATAGGTGTTGGTGAAAAAATAGACGAATTCGAAGAATTTGAACCGACTACTTTTGTAGGAACTATCCTAGGTATTCCCGACTTAGAGGGTTTAGTTCAGCGCGTCCAAGAAGCAGAAGTCATGCCCGATCCAGAAACGGTAAAAAGAATGATGAGAGGCAAGTTTACCTTAGAAGACCTATACCAACAGCTCAAATCAATCAAAAAAGTGGGGAAATTCAAACAAATACTAGCTATGATGGGTGGTGGAAACATTCCGGATGCTCTAAAAGAAGACGCCGAGAAAAATATTGAAAAATGGCGTGTAGTATTAGATTCCATGACGGCCCTTGAAAAAGAGGAGCCCAATCTAATCAAAAAGACCCGGAAAAGAAGAATTGCCATAGGTTCCGGCACAGAATACTCTGTAATCAATAAAATGCTCGACCAATTCCGGCAAATGAAAAAAATGATGAAGAGATTCACCCAAATGAGGCAGAAGGGAAAAGGCGGTATGCCGGGAATGCCAGGTATGGGAAAGGGTGCCGAACAATTTATGAAAAAAATGTCCAAGGATTTTAAATTTTAACTTTTAAAAATAAATTGATTGATAAATTTGGTCAATTTCTTATTACTTATTGAAAAAATTATCGATTACAACAAAAGCGACATCGATAAAGGAAAAACTCCTCCTGATATTTATAAAATCTGTTCCTGTATAAGAGAGACATTTTGTCTTTCCTATGCAATAAGAAAAAATAATAACCTGTACTTATATTCTCAAAATGAAAATATTTTAATTAAATTTGAGGGTACTAATTTAAGGTATTTAAGTTCTGATGAGAGGTCTCAAGCTCTCTTATTAAAAAAAGCTTTGGATAAAATAAATCAATATAAAAGTTCATACATGGATGATTGGGTTAAATCTACTCCAGGAATTTATGTTAGAAAGTTCAGTAATAACCTTGCGTTTATATTATGGTTAAATTCAATGGAATTGAAGGATATTGTTTGTGTTTCTAATTCAATATCTGTGTTTGAGCTTCCTTTTTTAGCACATATGTATGATTTACCTCCAATTAAAAAACTTAACGAGTTAGGAAATTTGAATAAATTTTTTTTCATAATTTCGCTAAACCCTCATATCAATACTCTTCTAATTAATTTCTTGAGTTCTGTGGTACAAGTATTTCCCTCAATGTTGGAAAATGTCATTTTAACACCCTTAGAAAAAATAAAAACAATAGAAGATAAAATTTTATATATTAATTTTCGAATAGATCAACAAGAGAACACAAATATTTCGAATAAATGATTCTAAAAAACGCGAAAATATATGATGATGGTCTGCTACGGGAAGGAGTAATTCTTATTGACAATAAAATTATTAAAAAAATAGTCTATAAACCAAAAAAGGAAGATCTGAAAGAACTTTCTGAGCAAAATGCAGATAATGAAGAAATTGATTGCGAGAATAAAATAATCCTCCCTGGTATTATTGATATTCATTCTCACTTGAGAGATATGGGACAAAGTGAAAAGGAAACTTTTCTAACCGGAACAAAAGCCGCAGCCTTTTCAGGGATAACTACAGTTTTTAATATGCCGAATACTAAACCACCAGCAATCACGTCAGACCAAGTTAGAAAGTGGATGGATAAAGCTAAAAATAATATTCATGTCAATGTGGGATTTATCGCAGGGATTCCTAAAGCAATTGATTATGATGAAATCGTGAAAATTATGGATTTAGGAGTAATTGGATTTAAAATATATCCTCTTAGCTCTATGAATGAAGTAGATTGGACTGACTATTTAAATATTCAAAAGCTCTTTCTTATCTCATCAAAATTCCAAATTCCAATTTTTATTCACCCAGATTGGCCTTTATCTATGGATAAAAGAGATGAAATTCTTCAAGATTACACATTGGAAAATTACAACACATTGGAATTACATAATAAGCTTTATCCATGCCGGATGGAAGCACAATATGTAAATTTTATTCTTGAAAATTATTATAAAATTCTTGCTGATAATAATTTAAAAAAGGAAGAATATCCTATAGTGCATTTCTGTCATATAAGTTGTATGGAAAGTTATTCCTTAATAAAAAAAGCCATAAGGCAATATAATGAATTAAAAATAACCTTTGAAATTACACCTCATCATCTTCTTCTATCAAATAAAATTAATTTAAACAATGAAAACTTCGGCAAAGTGTTACCTCCTTTACGAGATGATAAACAACCTCAATTTTTATATAATGAACTTAAAGAAGGAAATATAGAATTAATTGGAACAGATCATGCCCCCCACACAGTTATGGAGAAATCAGAACCATATAATGATGCTCCTTCAGGATTTCCTGGCTTTGAAACATATTCACTGTTATTATTAGATAAAGTATGCCGATATGAACTCTCTTTAGAAAATTTTGTAAAAATAGCTTCCGAAAATCCTGCAAAACGATTCAATTTAAAGAGTAAAGGTTTTATAAAAGAGGGATATGATGCTGATTTGATAATTGTGGATAAGGTACCTGAATATAACATTAATCCTCAAACTTTCAAGACAAAGGCAAAATATTCTCCTTATGAAGGATTTAAGACGTCAGTTCAGATTTGGAAGGTATTTTTGGGCGGATATGAAATAAATTCTAAACCAAAAGGGAGAATTATAAAGAAGTTAATATAAAGTATAAAAAATCTATAAACATAATATTATATAGGTATAACTTTTTAGCGAGGGAGTATGTCAGACGAGGAACCATTTAGTGTGGAAGATGGGAAAATGTTAATACAATTTGCCAGAGTAAATATTGAAAATTATTTAAAACAAAGTAAAAGAATTCCAGTTCCCGAAGTTATAAAACAAAAATTCGGGGCTAAATATGGTGCATTTGTAACTTTAAACACTCACAGCGTTTCTGGAAATCCCTTGAGAGGGTGCATTGGATATATTGAGCCCATTTATTCTTTATATGATGTTATCCATAAGGTTTCGGTAAGTTCTGCGACCGAGGATCCTCGCTTTCCTTCAGTAACGCTTAAAGAAATGGATAATATTGTAATCGAATTATCGATACTAACTCCACCAAAATTGATTGAGGTTGATGATCCTAAAGAATATTTGGAGCAAATTGTAATTGGAAGGGACGGTTTAATTGCCGAAAAGGGAATGAGAAGAGGTTTATTACTACCCCAAGTTCCTGTTGACCATGATCGTAATTGGACAGTTGAGGAATTTCTAAACCATACTTGCCAAAAAGCATGGCTCTCTCCTGACGCGTGGCAAGATAAAAACACTAAGATTTACTCTTTTCGGGCAATATTATTTGAAGAGGAGACGCCCAAAGGCGAAGCGTTTAGAAAATTTATTAATTAATTTTAGTTAGTTTATCCTTTACTTTAACACTCTTTTTTTTTCTACCTGGATTATATAAAAAATACTAAAATCGGATTTAGAATATTGTTAAAATGAAATAAAATCTTAATTTCTAATTCTATTTTTTTCTTTATCATTTTTCATGTTAATAGGAGTACTTTTTTGGTATGCTAGACAATTTTCATTAGTA
>CAZRKO010000087.1:0-6866 GCA_964600445.1 uncultured archaeon | reverse complement strand
CTGTAAAGCAAAGATTAATAAAATTAGACATCGTCAATATTGAAACCTTAATTGAAACTCTCTTAAATCAATTAATGAAAAAACAATCTTTAATTACAATGGATAGAATATAAATTATTAATTTTATATATTTATAGAATTATAGAAATATTTTTATTCTCTCTTTAAGTGAAAATTCTTTCATTATTTTAATTATAATCTAAGAATTTGAATTTTTAAGCATGTTCGAATAATTTAATATTGAAACTAAATTATTTGGATAATATTTTCAACGCAATGAAATTACACGATATAAGTTGGGTAGAGATCTCTGATCTTACGGCTCAGAACTACATTGACCGCTTTTCTTTTCTGACATCGTATTTTTGAGATTCGGATGAAATTATTAACCCAAACATATTCTATCGAGAATTTTACATAACTTTTAAATATTTGAAAGAAGTAATATTAAATAATAAAGTTCAAATTGAAAATTATGAACTTTACAAAAACTTAAAATTAAAAATTATAAAGTGGAGGAAAAAAAATGGCGAAGAAAGTATTTGCCTGGTCGCCTGTCCGAAAGTTGATGAAAGATAATGGTGCTGAAATGGTTGCTAGAGATGCAGTAGATGCTTTAATTGATTATTTAGAGAAATTAGCTAAGAACGTTACTAATAAAGCGCTTGAAATGACAAGACACGCGGGTCGAAAGAAATTTATAAGCTTTTCGCTTTAAAACTTTAAACTGACCCTTGGGGACATGGGCTTGGCAATGAAATTAATCTAAAGTGGTTTATCTTTTAATAAAAAATAATTTTTACTCTTTTCTTTTTTTTTTTAATTTTTATCAAATTGCATTTCGATAAATCAAGTTTTTAAGAAGAAGATAAAAGATATACTCATTTTAATATAGTTTTATTATTGGTTTGATTTTTTTTATTATCAATTATAACTCAAAAATCCACGGAATTCAAATAGGTTTAAATAATCTTAATATATCATTAGGGTATAAGAAGCTAATTTAATAGATATTTCAATACCTTACTTTAATCGATAAAAATTGAATTTTTTAGAGAAATTCCAGCAAAAGTAGAAGTGGTGCATTAAATAATGGAAGAAAAGGCAATAGATACTCAAAATGAAAGAATTCTAAAATTTATATGCCCTATCTGTAAAGCTGAAGCGCATTTAGCAATTTCGGAATCAGTAATAAGTCAAGCAAAACAATTAACCACGATTTCAATTCAAAAAGGTGAGATCTGTGAGCACCATTTTCAAGCTTTTGTAGACAAAAATTTTAAAGTTCGAGGATATCAAAAAGTTGATTATGAAATAGCAAGTAAGAAAAGATTTCCTGACGGGAATTTTATCATGAAAGTAATCGTTCTTGGTGATCCTCAAGTTGGTAAAACTTCACTTACTAGAAGATTTATTGAGGATAAATTTGACGAAGGTTATTTACCCACTCTTCAATTGAAAATATCTAAAAGAGCGGTAAACTTCGGAAAGACTAACGTTACATTTATGCTTTGGGACGTTGGAGGGCAAAGTACTCATATGTCACCTTATAGAAGTAAATTTTATGGAGGGGCTCAATCTGCGATAATCGTAGTAGATAGAACGAGAAGAAAGACTTTATTAGGTGCTGAGGCCTGGTATAGAGATTCCGTTAAAACACTTAATTCCGAAATTCCTTTTCTATTAGTTGGAAATAAATCAGATTTAGAGAATGATCTTGTAGTAAATGAGGAGGACCTTATCTCTCTGGCTGAAAGCTTGGATTTAAATTACACTACAGCTTCAGCTAAAACAGGTGAAAATGTTAATGAATTATTCACTAATTTAACTCAACTGTTCTTCGAATCTAGGAAATTTTAATCCTCTTAATTTGTCAGAAATACAAAAACTAGTGTTAAGTATAGAGGAGCATATCTTTTTTTAATTTTTTAATTTAATCTAAATCAAATTCCTTATTTTTAATAATTCCAGGTCTACAAATTTTTTCAATTTTAAACCCCTACTTTTAAATTTGTAAGTTAATCTATAGATTTTAGAGAATCCAGTTATTTAACATGTAAAACAAAATAATTGGCATTATTATGTTGATAATATTTAAAGGAGCTATCGTCAATAATAAAAAATTAATAAGGATTTAAATCTTTCATTAAATGAGATTCTTAATAAATTTGGAACTAAAATTAATTTATACTATGAAAAGATTATGCAATTTTAACGAGTTATCAAAATAAAGATACATAAAGAGAAAAATTTTCTAAATATAAAAAAAATAAAAATTTAATATTTTATTTAATAAATATCGTATTGCTATTCTCATTCATTATCAACGGGGTAATACCATTTATACAATAGGCTCATATTGGTAGGGAATAATGCTACAGTATCCCCTGCCTTTACGCTTTTCCTGAATCCTGAATATTTATGATTTACAAATATATGACTAACTTCAGACTCTTTAATAGAAAGTTTATTAATGATATCTATGACACGTTCAATTCCCGTATTTTCGATGGTTAAAATGGTTGGGGCTCCTATATTTTCCGTTTGTTGAGGTGATTTTTTTTTTAAATCCCCGAACAATTTAACTTTTACAGACATTATTTTTCTGCTTTAACTTCCCCAAACTTTATCTATTTCTTCATCTGGAACATCGAATACTTCATTAGTAGGTGCTACTCGTTCCGTCCTTAAGAATTCAGGTAATCTATCATCTGCTGTAGTAAATCCTGCGGCTTTATTATACTTCAATTCCGTGTCAATGATTCCCTGCCCTATAGGACCGACGTCATTCACAGTCAGATTTGTACCATATACACCGTTAATCGATTCAACTACTCCTTCTAATCCTTCTGGGATATCTAGTACTGCAAAAGCAATGAAGAGACAATAACCACTCGCATCAATGGCAGCTGTAGCTAATTGTAAATTACGTGATAAATCAGCTTTTTTAGTATCCCGGGGATCAGCTGTACCGCCAACTCCCATGACTTCTGTTGCGATAGCATAACCGGCTGTATGATCAGCCCCCATGGGGGTTGTTGCGTAAGTGACGCCTATTCCTTTTATAGCTCTTGGATCATAGGCGGGAAGTGATTGACCTTTAACAGTAGGTATTCGCCATACTCCTAAAGCTCTTCCAGTGAATTCAGTACCATTGGCTATAATTCTACCTAGAGGTGACTTTTTGCGAATTTCTTCGATTAAGTTTAAAGCTCCTTTAGCATCTCCAAAATCAGCCAATCCACCTTCCATAGCTACGGCAAGAGTAGTCCCTGCTTCTATTGTATCCACACCTAAATCATTACATGCTCGGTTAAGCTCACCAACATCATCTAAATTGTAGATTCCGCAATTAGCACCAAGAGCCCAGATAGATTCATATTCGAGAACACCTACAGGTTCTTTTCCTTTTGGGTTAACCCAAACCTCAGAACATTTTATCACACAGCCAGTATTACATGCGTGAGGTCGCACTCCACTTCTCTTCTTTATTTCTTCAGCTTTAGTTTCTCCGGAAAGATTTGCCGATCTGTCATCACTACCGGCTGAAAAATTCCTTTGCGGCAAGCCTCCAACTTCATTTATTATGTTAACTAACACAGCCGTTCCAAATGATGATAAACCCCCTCCTGGTTTTGTAACATCATGAGCAGCAAGCGCATTGACAAGTTTTTTAACACCTGCGCTAAATACTTCTTGATTAGCAATTTCTACACCTGGAGCATCTGTATCATCCGCTACTATAAATTTTAAGCCTCTAGAAGCCATAACAGCACCGAGTCCACCTCTTCCAGCATATCTACTTGGTAATCCCTCTGGATCACTAAAGCAAATTCCAGACATTGTACCTCCTATTTCAGCTGCGATACCTGCGCCACAAATATTGACTTTTTCACCAAATTCACTTAAAATCTTCTTGTAAGTCTCATAGAGCCCTTTTCCTGCCCATTTGTTAGCATTTATCAATTCAGCGCCATCTTTATTAATTTTTAATAAATGATAATCGCCTCCTTTAGCTTGTCCTTCAACAATTATAGCCGCAATTCGTAGCTTAGCTATTGTATGCGCAAAATTTGTTCCCGCATTTGCTTCTTTGATCCCACCTGTTAAGGGTGATTTTCCTCCGACAGAAATCCGTCCACAGCTTGGAGCTTTCGTCCCTGTTACCAGCCCTGGAGCTAACACTAGTTTAGCACTAGGTCCTAATGGATGACAATCAGGAGGAACCTCAGCTGCTACAATTGCTGAAGTGAGACCACGACCTCCAGCGACAGCATAAGCCTCTGGTACATCTTCGTATTTTGTTTCAAGATTAGTCATATTTACTCTCAATATTTTCTTTGGCATAATTTCACCTTATTTTATTTTGTTTTTTTTGACAAATCATTGTCAATTTAAAATTAATCTTTTTTATATATTTAACTATATCCTTGATGAGAATTAATATCGTTATGTATAGAAGTAAATAACGCTAGGGTTATTCAATTGAGAGTGGTTGTTATCCCTCCAGAAAGGTATTAATACGTCATATCATATGATTAACTAATAACTCAAAAAGGTAGAAAAATAAATGAAAATTTTAATTGCTTATCATTCCAATACTGAAAATACTGAAAAAGTAGCAAAAGCGATGAAAGAGGGCTTAGAGGAAGAGGGACAAGAAGTAACAATGTCACCTGCTAAAGAAGTTGATCCATCCGGCTTGAATTCATACGATCTCCTTCTATTAGGTTCAGGGATCTATTCACGCGGGATTGGAAGATCCATTAAATCACTCATGAAAAAAGCTACTGAGCTGCCTCCAAAGATCGCGTGTTTTCAAACTTATCAGAATGAGACGATGTACCCAAAGGCCTTTACTAAAGCGATTGGGAAAACGCTTGAAAAATGTAATTCAAAAATCATAGATGAATTTGGCTGTTGGGGCTATAACTTAGGAATGACAGACGAACAAATGACGCAGCTAATTTCAAGCTTTCCTCCAGATGAGAAAAAAAGGATGGAAGACCAAAGGAAAATAACCAAAGGTCGCCCAAATGAAGAAGATTGCGAGAATGCTAAAGCTTTTGCTAAAAATCTGCTTAAAAAAATGTAATTCATTAAAAAGATCAACTTTTCTTTCTTTATTTTTTAATATTTTTTTACGAGCCATTATTGTAATAAGAAAAGTGAATCAAATTCCTCAGCCTCCCATTATTCCTATTTGTCAAATCCTTCCATTTTATATGCTTATACTGTAAACTTTCTTATAAATTTTTAAATAAAATTATTAACTTTTGTTTCTTTGCTAAAATTGTGGAAGTTAAAAAACATAATTTAAGAGTAATCTATCCTTTGGCATTTATTGGAGATCTTACATTGTCTATGCTTCTTGTAATCACAGTTTTATACGGTACAAACTTGGGATTGTCTACGGTTGAAGTCGGTCTGATAGGAGGAGCTTATGGATTCGCTTATATATTCATGCCGGCGATCTTAGGAAAAATCAGCGATATTATTAGCCGTAAAATTAGTTTAATGATTGCTACCTCAGCTCAAATGATTCTCACATTGTTTTTTCTGTTTATCCTTACTCAAACAAGTGATTTCATTTTTTATGGATTATTTCTGGTTCTTTTTTTGTACGGAATTGTGTATGGTTTCTTTTGGCCATCCATAGAAGCCTATGTATCAGAAAATACTGAACATTCTTCTAAAGAGCATGAAAAAGGAATTGGGAATTTTTGTATATCATGGTCTTTAGGATTCGCAATGGGGCCTTTTTTTGCAGGAATTTTTTACGATTTTAATATGATGTTGGCTCTTATCTTAGCATTTGTATTATATACTTCAGCTTTTTGCTTGATTTTATTTAAAATGCCAAAAGTTAAACCGAAAAATAAAGTTCAATTTATAGAACCTAATAATTATAACAATCAAGGGACTCACATTTCTCATTCAAAAAAAATCTTGAGTTTGTTATTAATGGGTGTAATGATTTATGCCACAATTTCTAAAACGCTATTATCATATTTTACAAATTACGCCGCTTTACCCGAAGGCTTAAACTGGACTGGCACTCTTATAGGTCAAGTTATGCTCTTTTTTGGATTAGGAAGAACTTTTTATTTTATTATTGCCCGTTATCTTAAAAATTCGTTTACTGCGATTACTCAATCATTTCTTATTATAAGTCTATGTTTAATAGCACTTGCTTTATTTTCCCCCCCTTTCTTAATAGCAATTATCTTCTTTATAACAGGTTTTTTCATAGGAAGAATATATCTTGTCTCTTTAGACCTACTATTGAAATATGAACAAGAGAAAAAGGGTGCAAAGGCGGGGATATTTGAAAGTATAGTCGGATTCGGATCTGCTTTAGCTCCATTATTCGCAGGTATGATTGCTACAATTGACCTTAAGATGCCATATTTTATTTTTGCCTCTATTGTTTTTATATTTGTAGTTGTTCATATTTTTCTTAAAAAAAAAATTCAATTAGAAGAAAACAAAAGGTAATATTAAGTCAGAAATTAAATGGTATTTATTATATATATCTTCAGCTTCTCTCGTATCTATATTTTTAAGCTACTTTTTGCTCTCCTCTTTAAATTTTGAACGTTAATATTTATATATCTCCTCAACACTAATTATCTTGAATTATCAGATCCAATAATGAAATGAAATAATATGCCTAATTGTAAAAAATGTGGGATGGAAATCTCAGAACACCAGTATAAATCACTTAAAGGTATGTGCCCTAAATGTAGCTTACTTAAGTATATGAATAAAAAAGCAGGATGGATAGTATTTTTCGTAACTGTAGGAATTCTCCTTGCTTTTTCAGCTTATATTCTTGGTAGGTATTTGATGTCATAATTCCATTT
>CAZRKO010000086.1:0-6978 GCA_964600445.1 uncultured archaeon | reverse complement strand
AAGGGATTTGAAGCATGGTTATATTTTTATATTTTTACTACTATTTTTAGTCTTTTTGGTGGAGGCAATTTTCCTAATGTATCTTCTATTTCACAGGATATCGTCCCAAAATCTCAACGTTCAAGGTTTTTTGGACTTCATTCAATTTTTAGAAATACCTTTATGCTTATAGGTTTCATAATAGCCGGGCTCTTAATTCAAATTGGATATTGGAGAGTTTATTTCATAGGAAATGGTTTAGCTTTAATCATTTTTGGAATTATTGTGGTTATCAAAATTAGTGAACCCAAACGAGGGGCTCAACGTGCTGAATTGATGCATGTTCTTAAAGATGATTCGATTAAATATGATTTTAAACTTGATAAGAAAATGATGAGAGAAACTATGCTAAGTAAAACGAATCTGGTTGCTTTAATTGAAGGTATTTTTACAAGTATCTTTATAGGCTGTTTAATTATCTTGATCCTGCCGTATATACAAACAGAGCCGCATAATTTCTCTCCGTTTGTTACAGGAGTTTTTTTAGCAATATTTGGTTTAACAGGAGGTTTAATAGGTCAAGTGGTTTTAGCACGCATATCGGATAAGGTATCTAAAGAAAATAGTAAGAATAGATTGTATTTTATAGTTTCGGCATTAACAGCAGGTGCCTTTAGTTTTATCTTGATATTCTTTCTGCCATTACCGCATTTAACTGTCGAAGAAGGAAAAGATCTTGTATTATTATTTTCATTTCCCATTATATGGATTTTTGGTCTTATTCGGGTGTTTTCAAGAGCAATTTCCTCTTTATATGAAATAAATCAACCTCCTATACTGCAGGAAATAAATCTTCCCGAGGCGCAAGGTCGAATTATCGCTTGGAACCGATTTCTGGAAGCAATAGGTTTTGGTGCCGGTCCATTGATCGCAGGAATTCTAATTGCCATAACAGGCTACAATTATCAATTAGTCGCTATATTAATAGGTTTGATAGCAGTTCCCGGTATAATTCTATGGATAATTGCCTTAAGATATTTTGAAGAAGATAGACAAAGAATCAATGAAATATTAGCTGAACGGGCTGAAATTTTAAAGTCTAGAAATAATAAGTAATAATCTTCCAAAATTTTCAAAATATTAACTCAACGTTTAAAGCTTAAATTAACTAAGAGTTACATATGACAGGAGTCAAATTGCTAGTTAATGATAAGGATATTCCATTAAACGAATTGATGAGAGATATGCTGTCTAACATAATTCTTGGTTATTTAAAATCAGTTAAAAACGTCCCAGAAGACAAAAAAACTATTAAAATTGAGATTGAATTATAAATTAATTAACCTTTTTTTTTATATTTAATTAAACTAGATTGATGATTTATGGCGGAAGAGATAGATTTTTTAACCGAAAAAGAATTTGAAGAACTCTCTGATCAGGACAAGTGGAATTTGATTCAGACTTTAAAAAAAATCATTGGAGATTTAAAAATTAGAGCAGAAAAAAACTGTGAAGAGTGCGAAAAGACTCTATTAACTGCTGATGATATTAATATAGATCTCTTTTTTCAAGATTGGAGGAATTGTGCTGAACATTGTGATGAGTGCAGCAGTGAAGATTTGGTAAATATGTGTGAAACCCAGTTTCAACTTATGAACCATATAGCTAATACTTTGCTCGAATTACAAAGAAAGCAGAATGTTTTAACCCAAATTGTGCTTAAACGGGATGAAACTGGCTCAAAATTGCTGAAAGATTTTATGAAAAAGAAAGAAGACCTTGAAAAAAGAGATAAAAGCTCAAGTGATATATATCAATAAGTTTTGTTTACTATAACAAAAATTAATACTTCTTTTTTTATGAACTACTTTTGTTTTTGTTAAAACTTCTTTATATAGTAAGAAAAAAAAAAAGAGATTAATAATTACAGTTCTTGAAGTGCTTTCTTCTTTGCTAGTTTTTGTTCTTCTGTGAGCTCAGCTTCTTCTCTTTTAACGAAAAACATTAAAATTAAGGCAACTATTAGAAAAATTGAAGCATTCAGAAAGAAGTATTCCCATCCAGTTAAATCTGTTAGCAATCCTATTAATCCTGGACCAAAAATCTCTGCAGAAAAGGTAAATAAATAGTACAATCCAGTGTAAGTTCCTATTTTCTTCTCAGAGGGAGCCAAACCCCAAATAATAACAATTGTATTAACGATGATACATGCGTATGCAATCCCAATAAATAAAATTATTATTGAGATCAGTAGCACATCTTGAGTGAAAAAGCCAATTATTAAACAGGTACTAAATATTACTAATCCGATTTTAATGAATAGTCTTCTCCCATACTTTTCAGCTAAAACTGCTAAAGGAAATGCAGAAACCAGAAATGCTATTGCTCCATATAGCATTAAACCCCCTGCTTGCCCTCTTGTTAAGCCTAAGACATTCATACCATAAACAGAGAGTAATGCATTTAAAGCAGCCCATCCAACAGAAATAAAAAATATTGCGATTAGCATGGTTATGGTACTTTTATCATCTTCTTCTAGTACGTCTTTAAAACTTGCTGCTAAACCAACTTTTTCCTTCTCTTTTTTAACTTTATCACCAGTTTCTGCTTCCGCTATCAAAAGTAATTGATAGCTATATGCATTTTTTTCTTTTACTGTTATTATTAATACGATTAAGCCCAAAATCATAATTATAGAGACCGTTATAAATGCTAGTTGCAAACTGATATCGACTAAAAACATACTAATAAGTGAAGCGGCAACAAGTGATAGACCACCCATCATGTTAATGATTGAGTTGGCTTTACTTCTATGTTGTGGTTGAATAAAATCTGGCATTAAAGCTACCGTTTGAGATCTATAGAAGGACATAGCAACAATAAAAAAAAACATGAAAAATAGTAGACTCCATATAGAAGTTTCAAACGCAATTAAAGCAAAAAAAATAGCTGAAACTGGGATCCCTATTATGATATAAGGCATCCTTCTACCCCATTTTGTCCTAGTATTATCAGAAACATTTCCCATTACAGGCTGTACGAAAACGCCAACAAGATTATCGAGCCCCATTATTAGACCAATAATTGCAATACTGCCTACATATGCTAAAAGACTAATAGGAACTTGCTGATTATATAAAGACCAAGATATTTGGGAGCAGAAAAAGGCAAAACCGATAAGGAATGTTAGCTTAAGATTTAATTTTTCTTGTATTTCAGACTCTGGCATTTTAATCAAATTTTTTTTAAAATTATTTGTTATTCTTTATCTTTATTTGAAAGAATTTAAAATTATTCCTCATTTTTCTTAATTAGAGAATTTTCTCTTTTTCTTAATATTATACAGATCTTCTATTTTAAAATGAGACTAGAGCCAGAATGCATAGGGTGCCTTTTTAATCAAATCTTAAGGGCGTTTAAAATGATCAAACCAGACATTGCCAGCGATATTATTATTACCGCTCAAAAAAAACTAATGGAATTTCTTACGAATGTCGATGAAAACAAAACATCTGCTCCAATTGTGGGCCAATTTGCATATAATCTTGTAGCTGAGATGCTAGGTTTAGAAGATCCTTATAAGCATTTAAAGGATGAATATAATCAACTTGCTTTAGAATTATACGATGAAGTTAAAGCAATAGTCGACAGTGCCAAGGATCCTCTCTTTGAAGCAATAGCAGTAGCGGCTTTAGGTAACACCATAGACTTTGCTGCCCAGCATCAAATGGATCTAATAGGTGATATTAAAAATTTTTCCTTACAAAGCTTTAAAATTAATGATTATAATGAGTTTAAAAAATCTCTTGAAATTATTAATAGAAATGAAGGACAACTCTTAATTCTGGCAGATAATTCTGGAGAAATTGTGTTTGATAAATTGTTAGTTGAGACAATTAAAAAATTATATCCTGACTTAGAGTTAATCGTTGCTGTCAGATCAAAACCAATTATAAATGATGCTACATTAAAAGACGCTGAATTTATTGGATTAACAAATATAGTGAAGGTGATTGAAAGCTGTCCTGTACCAGGAATAGATTTACCAAGTGCAACTGAAGAATTTAAAAAATATTTTCATGAAAAGAATGGAATTATATTATCAAAAGGGCAAGGCAATTTTGAAACGATGTACGGAATGGAAATACCTAATAAAGAGCTTTTTTATTTATTAAAAGCTAAATGTGTTTTAATGGAACGAATATTTAAGGCAAAAATCGGAGATTTAATTTTTAAGAAAAAAACTGCTGGCTTTTAAAAATTTCTAAATATAAATTCAATACTAATTCAATTTAAATGTAGAGTACGAATAGAATTAAGGCACAATTAAAATTTAAAAGCAAAGTATTAAAAATTAGAATGAAACTTTAACTCACTCATATGATTTATTGAGTCCCATTTTTAAGCTTTCTTACGGCTTCGGTGAAGAAACCGAAGTCACCAATGTCTTGTTCTTTTTCTTTATCTTTTAGAATCTCAAAATAATCTTGAATCTGGAGATACAGTAATTTTTTAAATTCCTCAAATATAGAAACATCTAAACAATCTAAATTGCTTAGTTCTTTCACATATGAGCTATAAAACATATCTAAGGCTTTTTCAGCCTCATCGCGGATATGAATGTCTTGTTTTACCTCATGGGATAAAATAGCAATTAAAATCAAATCGTATTTGTATACGATGATCATGTCCACGTCTAAACCTTTGATATTGATTTCTTCGATTTTCCCGAGATTGTCCTTACCAAACAACGATAATGCTCCTACAAATGAGGATAATAAAATAGGATTAATCTCGGTATCAAAGATTAAGTCAAGTAGATATTCACCTGAAGTTCGAGCGATTACAAAACCTTTTATAAGTTTATTAATTTTAAAAGACCTCTTCCTTATTAGACTAGTTAATTTACTTTCAATTAATATCTATTAAAATGTAAATTATTTTATATTCTTATATAATACACTGCTATTATGTACTAATATCACAAATTAGTGACAAGCTAGTCATAATAATTTAATCATTTATAAAAATAAAAAAAAATATGTAGTTATTTCTCCAAAAGTTCTCTAATTTTCTTTACAATTTCCTTAAATGCCTTGGCACTCTCTGAATCTGGGTATTTGAGTACGAATGGTAAGCCCTGATCTCCCTGCTGCCCAACTTCCGTCTCAAAGGGTATTTTTCCGAGTAATTCAATGTTAAAATCTTTAGCAGCTTTTTCTCCACCACCTGGAGGATAAAGATCAATATAATTGCCACAATGTGTACATTTAAATCCACTCATATTTTCAATTATTCCAAGAACTTTTCTTTCCATTACTATTGACATTTTTATTGTTTTGCGAGCATCCATTAGAGCAACTTCCTGAGGTGTTGAGACAACAACTATATTCTCATCAGGAATAAGTTGGAGAATGTCTAAAGTTTCATCCGAAGTTCCTGGTGGTAAATCACACACGAGATAATCAAGCTCATCCCATATGGTATCTCCTAAAAATTGGCGTACAGCGCCCATTTTCATAGGCCCCCTCCATATGACAGGTTCATCTGGATTTATGATAAGAAAAGCCATGCTCATTACTTTAACATTTAAAGGACCTGTAATTGGATAAAATCTTTTTGCTTCTGGATCAACTCTTGGTTTTAATTCGGGACTTATTCCAAGCATTTTAACTACATTTGGACCAGTAATATCCACATCTAATATTCCAACACGTAAGCCAACACTCGCTAGACTTATGGCAAGATTGACCGCCACGGTAGTTTTTCCAACTCCGCCTTTACCAGAAATAACAACGATCTTATGTTTTATTTTTGCCATGTTCTTATTGATGCTCAATACTCTCTCATCCATCATTGCGTCTTTTACAGCATCTTCCGTAACTTCTTCATTTCCCATAGTATTAAATCCACTTTAATTTGTAGTTTTTTTTATATTATTGCTCTTAACTTATACTTAATTAATAGATTTTTTCAAAATAACTATTTCGTTTATTATTTATGAATTTTTTATAGATTTTGGTTATTAATTTATTTCAATTCGGGTTAAAATATTATAGAATTAAAAATAACCTCATGTTTCGAATCTCACTTACCTAATTTTGAGTTTTAGAGTATAAAAATTCTAGTTTCATTATGTTTTATAAGATTTTATAAATTTTTCTAAGATTTCAATCAACTGTTGAAACAATAATTTATAATACATAAACTAAAGAAATTAATTATATTTTAAACTTAGTTTAACTAGGAGATAAGAAAAATTTAAAAATTTTTGGTGGTAAATATTCCCGTTTCTAATTTTATGGAGCTTTATAAATTCTTACCTAAGACTAATTGTAAGAAATGTGACAAGCCCACATGCATGGCCTTCGCATTAGATCTGTTGCAGGGGAAAGTAAAAATTGATGACTGCCCACCTCTATTAGAACCAAAGTATAAAAAGCAATATGATACTTTAAAGGAAATGTTAGGTGCTGAAGAAGGGCAGAAAAAAGAATTAAAAATTGATGTTGATAATGATTTGTGCGATGGATGCGGCATCTGTGTTACGGTTTGTCCTGTAAATGCAAGATATTGTCCTCCTACATTAAGTGGAAAAGCACCAGATTATCCTCCCGAAAAACATCAGTTGTTTCAGGTTAAAGGAGGAAAATGTGAGCTTTTAAATTTAGAGCATTGTCGTCGTCTGGATGCAGAGGGCAGAGAACGGGAATGCCGAGTTTGTGAAACATACTGCCCTCGAAAAGCTGTTAAGATAGATTACCAATAAAGATTTTTACAATAAATTTTGGGGTATTCCTTAATTAGGAATTAATTATATTCTTTTATTTAATCAGAGCATTATATCAATGCTAAGTTTGGGATCCAATTAGGTTTTTTTGTTTAAATATAATGAAAAAAATACAACCTAATGACAAAAAATATGAATAATTTAGGTGATATTTATGATTTATTTAGCTCATCTTCCTTTTTAGAATATGAAGCCGAATCCAAGTATTT
>CAZRKO010000085.1:0-7193 GCA_964600445.1 uncultured archaeon | reverse complement strand
TTGATCTCCGTACGATTCTAGGATGTTAGGTTGAATAAAAAGTATATTTTTTTTCAAAATTTTTCAATACCAGTAGGATTATTGAGTTAAATATATATCTAAAAAAAACATATAAAAAATCCCCCAAAAAGAATTGTATTTAATATTATACCTATAAAACAAATAATTGTCGTGAGGGATATATAAGCATAGTCTATAAGCTGTTTTTCTTTTTCCTGCTCTGTTACTTTTGTGTTATAAATTACAAGAAATCTTTCATACATTTTGCGATGAAAAAAGTACTCTGAAAGATTATAGAAAGGATTTTTTAATTTCATTTGAGCTTTATACAATTTTCCAAGAAAGTTAATTAAGAAGTCCATAGCTTGGGGAAAATTAAGATCTTTACTTGGTTTTATTATAGTAGAATAAAATGCTTGTTCACTATCAAATATTCGATACCAATGTTTATAATAGTATTTAGCACCGAGAGTTTTTTCTCCGTTATTATAGAAATCGTTTCCTGGGAGTATAGCATACTTTTGGATTTGTAGATTAACTTTAAATTTTTCAACTAATGATTTACCTGAAAATCTTTTTCCAAAGAAGAATTCTGTCGTCTCTTTCATGGTTTTTTCATCCATTCCTGGAGCTGCGCCCATACAAAGAAAAATTATAGGTGTATCTAACTCATTGGCCCTTTTAATGAAATCTTCTGCCAACTCAAGATATTCTTTTGCTTTCTGGAGATTATTATTTTTACCTAAAAATTTTCCTAACCTACATAATAACGTTGGAGACCCCGTTTCTAATCCAAACCCGGGAATTATATTTAATTTCTTGTAATATTCTAAATCTTTCATAGTACATAATTCCATTCTGTCATGCACATAAATCCGAAATGGGATTTTTTGGATATTGCTAATTTTTTCTAATCTCCTAAAGAATTCATTCTTTAATGACCGCTTTGGAAACAGTATAGGGTCATTTATCATTAATTTCTTTATTTTAAGCCACTTAGTATTAATAATCCTTTTAATTTCAGCAATACACTTATCGACTGATTTATGTCTTAGCCTTCTATAAGATTCCATGGGTGAACTTGAGGAGCTTGAGCAGAACTTGCATCTATATAAACAGCCTCTATTAAAAGAGATATAAAATTCTTCTAATTTATTTATAGCATCTTTATATTTCATGAAAAGACTGAGGTCAATAAGCGCTAAATCATCTAGGTTTTCCATAATTTCCCTTTTTAAAATTTCGGGTTTCTCCTTTAAATTTTTTCTAGCCTTCGTTTTTCCATTCACAAACGAGACAATAAACTTAAAAAAAGGAATTTCTGCTTCATCGATTATAATAAAGTCAATAGGTGTGGCTTCTTGAAGATGGTATTCTCCAAAATATGAAGGAATGTTTTCAGGAAAAAAGGAATTTGGTAGAACAGAGGGATGGTAACCTCCCACTATAATTTTGCATGAAGGATTAATTTTTTTTATCATCCATGAAACTTCGATTGATGAAATATAAGTAAATGAAGTATAACAACAAATAGCTGCAACATTAAAGCTAAATTCCTCATATAAATCCGATATTAAGGTTTTAAGAGCTGATCTGAATTCTGTTAGATTTTCAGGACAATATTCTGGTAGATCCTCAAATCTTAAATCCAAATAAGACTCTTTCACTTCACATTTAAGCTCATCCTTTTTTGAATTCAAATAATTGGAAATTCTCAAAAAACTCTCAGTAAGGAAACGCTTATCACCAAAAGTCTCTGCAGGTTGAATATAAAGTATTTTAACTGTCATTTAGAAAGATCTTTCAATCTTTGTATTTATATTCAACTAATTTTGTTATACAAAAGTATTCGAATTATCGAAGAGAACTTCTGAATCGAAAATATTTATACATTTTTTTTTCAATATCCTTCACAGCACTTATTAGAAAATGATTATATATTACTTCTAATTCATCAGGTTTATATGTATAATATTTGAATATCAATTTTTTTGGTATTTTGTCTCCATGGACATCAAATAACGAATTTATCACCGGTAAAAAGTTCTTATATATAGCCTTCTCCTTATTTATAAATTTAATTTTAGGTTTTATTTTTTGTAAATATTCGAAAGAGTGAGAAAATAAAAAAAATAAGCAATAGAAGCATATATATTTACTTAAAAAATAGATATGCTCAATCGTTGAACATGGGTAATAAATCTCTACACTTGAGCCAATAGCGATAAAATCATCGTAATTCTCATCAGAAAATTCTTCATAACCTAGACTTTTCAATTTGTTTATGATGTCAGAATGTTCCTTTTCAATATAGATGCGTATTTTAAGAATTTGATAATTTTCAAACGTTCTTCCATGAAATTTAATGGATTTAAAATCATAATCCAGAATCTTTATTGGGAGATCAAAATAATTAAGAAAACTTTCCCATCTTAAAGAATTTGGCTCTATCTCAATGTAATCGGACTTTACGAATTCTATACAATGATAAGCGAACTTTAAAATATAGTCCTGTAAAGTATTTTCAAAATCTCTGATCTCTTCTTTATAATCTTGGATATATTCTATTGTTTTCAAAATGGAAGAAATTAGTGGAATATAAAAACACGCATAACGCTTGCGATAAGCTTGTATTATTGCAACATTTACTGCCTGATTTTTTAAGGGTATAATTAATTTATTATAAATCTTCTTTTTTTCTACATAAAATGGAATATTTGATAAGCTATAATTTCCTCCAAATTTATTTTCATATATGTTTATTGGATTTGAATTTATTGGGTTAAAAAATATAATCTTTTTGTTTATTTCCTTAATTTTTCTCAATAAAAGATTCAAGTGTTCAATCCATTTTACCACCAAAAGATCATTTGTATAGTTTATCTTTCTGGAATCGAAATAATAATCGTTTTGCTTATATTCATTAAGGTTTTTAGATTTAAATTTTTTATATCTTCGAGTAAAATATGTTCCATCCTTTAGATATTCTAATTCATTTAGCGTGCTCGGACGGAATTTTTCTCTAAAAAGCTCCGGAATTATAATTTCAATTGTTCTCTCTCTGAACATCTTAAATAAGCAAAAATGCAAAAGTTCTTTGCTAATACCAAATTTAGGGCTATAAAAATGATTCTCTAATTTATGTAAAAGAGCCGCCTTTATACTTCCACGAGATTCGAGGAATTTCAAAGTCTCTTGCTCTATATCTTTAAAATCCCATGGAGCTTCACTTTCTTTACTTTCGGTCATTTTATTCTTAAAATATTCTAAATGAAACTATTTAATGTTCACGATTTTTCATAATAATTTTTTATGAGAAGAATAAGTCTATTGTAGGAAGAATGGAGCAAAGATTAGAAACCCAAAGAATATAGACCTAGAAAGGGAATATATCAAATTACGAATAACTTTTCGGGGATTACTAATATTTCGGTTATTATTTACTAAATACCATATTGTTAAAAGTAAATTTAAAAATGCTTCAAAAGACATAAATGCAAACATAAGGTAAATGAATCGTTCAAATTCATATTTGCTTTTATAAGGATCTTTGATTCTATCCATATCATAGAAATCTGACCCAACAAAATCAAAAATCTGGAAAATTAAAGGAGGAGGAAGATAAATTGAGATCCATATTAAAAGATAAATAAGGAAATTAAATGCAATACCAATAGCTAAAAAAATATAAACGGTTCCCACTATTAAACGTGGTTTCTTTAGCTGATTCTCACTTTCATCTATATTTTTAAGTCTTTCATTAAGATAAATTCCCCGTAATTTCTTTAATGTTAAGATCCCTACAAAGAGCAAAATAAAGACGAAAATATATTTTACGCAAAAAAAAAACAGTAACAGTCCATTGTTTAAAATAGCAAAAAAATCATCAGATTTATGAAAAAGATCAGAAATTTCAAAATTGACAAATTTTAATAAATTCACATTAGATTTTATAATAATTAGTATTTAAACTCTTAAAAAATGATTTTTTAAGGATATCATCAGTTAAATTTAAAATGAGTTATACTAACTTTTCATTTTTTCAAAATTAAGCTTTAGGAATGGGCAAAATATGTATATAAGATTTTAAGTTTAAATAGGAGGAAAGCGCCCCCGGCTTTTCCAGCGAATCGGAATTCGAATCACTAATGGATCGAACATGCGACCGCCCGGTCACAGCCATATGCTCTATTTGAGCTCTACATATCGCTAACAGCCGGGTGCTCTACCTAACTGAGCTACGGAGGCGCGGTTTTCCAATATTTTAATGCATAAAGCGTTGAATGCTCTCGCCGGGATTTGAACCCGGGTCACCAGGGTGAAAGCCTAGCATGCCTTGCTGTCTATCTTGAAGTTAGAGAGCCTTTGGCCGAGCTACACTACGAGAGCGTTGTATATATACGCCATTTTTAGAATACTTGTCAATTAAGGTATTATTTTTTATAGAAAGCTTCATAATTAACTTGTTTTCTAGGTAGATGTTTTAATTTATTACAAAATTAAAATTTTTGCTTTATCCCTTTAATGAAAAAAGAGCTTCCTAAAGAGCTTCCTAATCATTAATGTCAGGATCATCAAACAAAAAAAAAAAATTGAAATTCTTATTCCATTCCTTCAGCTACTTCAAAAAATTCACTTGATTGACCTGCGGTCCAATCCATCATAGATAACACTATGCTTACTAAAAGAAAAAAAATAAACAGCCCAAATCCAATCAGAAGTGCATATTCTACTAAGTTTCCCCCGAATTCATCATAAATAAAATCTTTTACTTTTTTTTTGATTTTTCTTGTTGCGAGTTTTAAAAAATCTTTTATTGTCATAAACTATTGTTTTAAATTATATTTTTAAAGTAGCCAATTTTTGCACCACTAAAAAAATAAACACCCAAGAAAATATAAAAAACCAATTACTCTTCCTCCCTTAAAGTATTTAAGATTTTATTAAGTTCTTCCTCTGTGGACTGTTCTCTTGGGATTTTAAGTTTGAATCTTCCATCATTTTTACTTCGGGGAATAATATGAACATGAAAATGTTGGATCACTTGACCAGCAGCCTCATAATTGTTTTGGAGAATGTTATAACCGTCGATCTTTAGTTTTTTGTGTATCAAAGTTGCTAATTCCTTAACTACTTTATATGTTTCTGTAAGTTCAATTTCCGGTATTTCTTCTAAATTATGATAATGTCTTTTGGTTATAACAATAGTATGGCCTTTAAATATGGGATAAATATCTAAAAATGCTAAATTTTTCTCATCTTCATATAAAACTTTCGATGGAATCTTTTTTTCAACAATCTGGCAAAAAATACAATCGCTTTCATTCATAATAACATCACTTTAACAAAAATATGTAATCTTTAATATGATTCTATAATTCAAAATAGTTCAAAACTCCTATTTAAAATTTAAAAAACTTATGCAGACTCTTATTTATTTTATATAGTGAAATTACATTTAATACTCAAATTATATATTAATACTGCTTATGCGTTTTAAAGAAATTAATTCATTATTAAGATATAAATTATCTCCTGAAGAATATAAGTTAGAGAATGAATATTATGGGCTTGAATACGGTAATAAAAACTCTAATAGTGTTATTAAAAAAGTTATGCTAACTTTAGACTTGAATTTAGAAGCTATTCATTTTGCTACTCTTAACAAGGTACATTTTATTATATCTTATCGAGGGTTGATAAATAAACCCTTAGAATATTTCAATCAAAACTTAGTAAATAAATTATCTTTACTTTCTAAATATCCTATTTCGATTTTTGTATTAAACTCTTCCCTTATAGCAGCAGAAGGTGGGATTTCTGATACCATTTTAGATACTATTTATTTAAATCTTGATAGGACTTTTGATATCATAAATCAAAATAATATAGCTATTCCAATTGGACGAATTTGTTTGCCAAAAAATTATCCTAATCAAAAAGAATCATTGAAATTAAAAGATCTATTGAAACGAATAAAAGTTAATTTAGAAGTAGAAAAATTATTTTATGTCGGAGAATTAAATAAAAAAATTACTAGAATCTGTATAATTGGTGGCAATTATCCAGATATCACGCTTTTAGAGAGTATTGTTAGCCACGGATGTGATTGTCTTATTTCATGCGATCTTAATTATAAAGATGCCATATTTGCCAGGGATATAGGAATATCTTTAATAAAAATTCCCCATTACAACTGTGAAATCAAAGCTATGAAACGGTTATCAAATGTATTAAGTTTAGAATTTCCAAATGATGAAGTATTCTTATATGAATCGATTAATCCTTTAAATCTTTATTAATTCAGTAAAGGATCTTACAAATATTTCTAATATATAGAGATTTTGCTTAAATAGAAGTAAAATTTGTCTAAGATACATTAAACATACTTAAGTTTAAATGAGTTTAATAATACCTAATTATTAAATTCAAATGTTCGATATATAAAAAAAGAAGGTAAAATTATGGTAATAATAGAATCTAACGGAAGGGAACCTAAAATTAGTCCCCAATCATACGTAAGTCCATTAGCAACAATAATAGGAGACGTAGTTATTAATGATAATGTAGTGGTATGGCCCGGTTCAATTATTCGCGGTGAAAATTCTCAAGTTAATATCGGAGAATATTCGACAATTTTCGATGGAGTTATCTTATTGACTCGTTCACAAAAAAGTTCAATACATATAGGTAGATATTGTATATTAGAAACTGGAGTTACACTTTTAGGTGGTTTCTTGGAGGATTATGTTCAAATAATGGAGGGAAGTTTAATTTTTGAAGAATCTTCGATCGGTGAGGGGGCAGTAATTATAAATAAAAGTCAAGTACCACCCGGCTTAGTTATTCCTGCGCGGGCTGTCATGAAAGGGATCCCCGTTGAAATGATTAGACAACAGACTCGTAATGACGTCTTAGAGCAAAAGGAGAGAGCTCATCATTATACTCAATTGTTTACCAAAATTAATAAAATGCTACCCAATGCTCAAAGTTATTTATTAACTCTTCCAGATTTTATAAAATTATTATTAAAAAAAGAAATTTAGGAAAAGGGTTAACTATGGTTCAATTTTTATATTTAATTTTTTAGTTAACTCTTTATATCGGGACCTAAGGGTGACCTCGGTCACTCCAACAAGATTAGCAATTTCCTTTTGTGATATTTTTTTATTGCGTATTTTACATACTAAATA
>CAZRKO010000084.1:0-7255 GCA_964600445.1 uncultured archaeon | reverse complement strand
ACGAAAATATTAGAAACTGATTTAGAATCCGGCTTAACAGAAAAAGAAGCTCAAGCAAGAATTATAAAATTTGGCAAAAATGAATTAATTAAAGAAAAAGGAAAGTCAGCATGGCAAATTTTACTGGACCAATTTAAAGATTTTCTTGTCTATTTATTACTTTTTGCTATTGTAATATCCATTATCATAGGTGCTTGGGAAGCTTCAAAACCAGATACTCCAAGTTATTCTTCAGAATACACAGATGCCATAGTAATTGCGTCGATCTTAATTGTTAATGCTATATTAGGATTTTATCAAGAATATGAAGCAGAGAAATCTCTTGATAGTTTAAAAAAATTGGCCCCTCATTTTGCTAGAGTTAGAAGAGATAGTATGGTTAAAAAAATAGGTGTAGAGAACCTAGTTCCAGGAGATATCGTATTATTAGAAGACGGTGATAAATTTCCTGCTGATATAAGACTTTATAAAGAATTTTCACTTTATGCTGATGAGGCAATACTAACTGGCGAATCGAAACCTGTTAAAAAGAAATTAGACATCGTAGACGAAAAATTGATTTTAGCAGATAGAACCAACCTTGGATATATGAATACTATAATTACAAGGGGGAGTGGGGAAGGTATTGTAATAGGAACGGGTATGAACACAGAAATAGGAAAAATTGCCGAAAGTTTACAACAAGAGGTAATTGAACCTAGTCCTTTTCAAAAAGAAGTTGATAAATTTGGAAAGCAATTAGGAATGTTAATTTTAATAATCTGTACCCTTGTTTTTACTATAGAAATCATTTTAATTGCCGTATTTGATGGATATGGCATTCAAGCAGATGAAATGGATGAAATTATTGCTGCATTTCAGATCTCAATTAGCTTAGCTGTTTCTGCTGTACCTGAAGGTTTGATTGTAGTTATTACGGTGGTGATGAGCATCGGGATGCGAAAAATGGCTGATCGAAATGCCCTAGTAAGAAAATTAACTGCTGTCGAGACATTGGGAAGAGTAAACGTAATTTGTTCGGATAAAACAGGGACTCTAACGAAAAATGAAATGACCGTTGTTAAAATATTTCTAAATAATAAGATATTAAATGTTGAGGGTGTCGGGTTTAATGTTATAGGGAATATTCTCGAAGATGATAAACCTATCGTAATAAATTCTGATCTAAAAAGGTTTTTAGAAGTCTGTCTATTTTGTAATCATTCTAATGTTAATATAATAGATCAATATTCTGGAAAAACATCAATTGTAGGAGATCCTACGGAAATTGCTATGAAAATCTTAGCTTTAAAAGGAAAAATAGATCACACCTTCGAAAAGTTAGATGAGATCCCTTTCAATTCCGACAGAAAAATGATGACTGTAATTGGAAAAAAAGAGGGAAAAATGATAGCATTTATAAAAGGAGCCCCAGATGTGTTAATGAGAAATGCCACTAAGGTTTTAATAAATGGAATAGAAAAACCAATAGAGACATTAAGAGAAAGTATTCTAAATCAAAACGTTGAATTTGCAAAAAATGCATTAAGAGTTCTCGGAGTAGCATATAAAGAATTAGAACCTAATTATGATATTAATGAAGTAGAGAAAGACTTCATATATATAGGACTAGTTGGAATAATCGATCCGGCAAGAGATGAGGTAAAAGAGGCAATAAAAGAAGCTAGAGATGCTGGAATTCGGACCATCATGATCACGGGTGATCATAAAATTACTGCTATTGCCATTGCACAACAAATTGGTTTAGCTAATTCAGATGAAGCTATAACAGGTGTAGAATTAGAAGCGATGAGTGATGATGAATTACGAGAGAAGGTTAAGACAATTGATATTTACGCAAGAGTTGCTTCAGATCAAAAACTAAGAATTTGCAAGCGATTAATGGAACAGGACAAAGTTGTCGCAATGACCGGAGATGGAGTAAATGACGCCCCCGCAGTGAAAGCTGCGCATGTTGGTGTTGCGATGGGAATCGCAGGAACTGAAGTCACTTATGAAGCCTCAGATATGATTCTTATAGATGATAATTATGCGACTATAGTTAGTGCCATTGAAGAAGGTCGGGGAATTTTTGAAACTACGAAAGGATTCTTTCGCTACATGCTAAGCACCAACTTTGACGAGATTTTTATGATACTAATTGCTTATCTTGTTATAAAATTAACTATCGGTATATTTTTTGCCCTTCCAGTTTCCCCTATCCAAATTCTCTGGTTAAATATTGCCACCGATGGGATTCCAGCAATGGTACTTGGTTTAACTCCCACTGATCCAGATGTTATGAAAGAGAAACCTCGAGAAGGGTTTACTTTGATATCAGAAATCAAAGGACCAGCACTTTTACTTGGAGTCTATACTGCGATTACTGACATTATGCTGTATTTAGTACTATGGATTTTTTTAATTCCTTACTGGAGCACTATTGATCCCATGTTAGCAGGTTATACCGTTGTAGGTTCAGAAGCTAATATATATGCGATTAGATTGACGCAAACAATAATATTTACTAATTTAGTAATTTGCGAATTGATGTTTGTTTTTAGTTGTACGAGTAATATAAAGCCATTTTATAAGCATATAAATAAGCATTTATTTTGGGCTGTTCCACTGTCGTTAATGCTTCAATTTATAATACTTTATACCCCATTAGGGCTTGTATTTGGTGTGGTACCTCTAACGCAATGGTATCACTGGATAATTGTTATTCTAGGAGCATTTAGCGTGTTTATTTTCGATGAATTAAGAAAATATAGATTGAGAGTAAGAAAAAGACACAATCTAACCATATAATAATTTTTTTTAGTTTTTAAATAAGTTTTTATTTCCAGAATATCATTAAAGGTTATCTTTTTTATTAAAATTGTTAAATAATATTAACTTAACTTCGAAAGTTAGCAAAATAAATATTTAAAAATATTAAACTTTTTCTATAAGTATTCCCGCTCATTATAGCAACATACTATTTAAATTGAATGAGTCATATGAATTTTACTTAAATAATGGGACATCTAGAAACTCTAAAGCTAACTAAAAATAAATTTTAATAAAGTTTTTTAATATTTATTACGATTTTTAATATTTTTTATGATGATATAACTAAAAGATCTTAGAAATTTTGGACTAATAAAACAATAAAGCAAATAAAAAAGAAAAATTTTAAAATTGTTCTTGAAAATTATTAGAGTAGTCTTTTACGCTTTTTTCTACGTATAATGTATTTTCTAATTTCATCAAACATTGGAACTGTTATACCACCTAAGAAGACAGTCAACCAATGATACCATTTTATCAAAGGTACAAGACCAAAAGCCACATTTAATGGGGAATAGAGTATTAAGAATTGCAATAAAAGAGATATTCCTACAGCCCAAAACAAGTGCTTATTAGGAAATTTATAAAACGGTTTTATGTTTGAAGTACATGTGAATACAAACATCAATTCACAAATTACTAAATTAGTAAATATTAGTGTTTGCGTCAATCTAATTGCGTAAATATATGCAGCAGAACCTTCAACGGTATAACCGGCGAGCATTGGATCAATAGTGCTCCAGTAAGGAATCAGATAAAGCCAGAGAACCAAATAAAGCGTAATATCTGTAATAGCAGTATAAATTCCAAGTAAAAGTACTGGACCTTTTATTTCTGGGGTTAAAGTCAAACCTTTTCTCGGTTCTTCTTTCATAACATCTGGATCCGTGGGAGTTAAACCAAGTACCATAGCAGGTATGCCGTCTGTTGCGATGTTTAGCCATAGAATTTGGATAGGAGTAAATGGAAGTGCTAGAAATACGTTTACAAATAATTTCATGACAATAAAAGCGAACACAATCAAAAAAATCTCGTCAAAGTTGGTGCTTAGCATATAGCGAAAGAATCCCTTCGTAGTTTCGAATATACCTCTTCCTTCCTCAATAGCACTTACTATAGTCGCGTAATTATCATCTATGAGAATCATATCTGCGGCTTCTTGTGTCACTTCAGTTCCTTTTAAACCCATGGCAACACCAACATGCGCAGCTTTCACTGCGGGGGCATCATTTACCCCATCTCCCGTCATAGAGACAACATATTCTTGTGCTTTCAATACTTTAAGAATACGTAATTTATCTTCAGAAGTTACACGAGCAAAAACATCTACTTCCTCAATACGGTTTGCTAATTCCTCATCAGACATCTCAACTAATTCCGCACCTGTTATAGCATCATCAGAATCAGTTAACCCAATCTGCTTTGCAATGGCAAGAGCAGTAATTTTATGATCACCCGTGATCATGATGGTCCGTATTCCAGCCATTCTTGCTTGTTTTATTGAATCTTTTACCTCATCTCTTGCCGGATCGATTATTCCTGCAAGTCCGAGGTAAGTATACCCCATTTCAATATCTTCTTCCTTATATCCTTTATTTAAAGGCTTATAAGCAAGGCCTAAGACTCGTAAAGCACTCATTCCATATTCTTCGTTTTTATTAAGCAGGATGTCCCTTACTTCGTTGAATGGCTTTTCCTCTCCATTTAATATACCTTTGGCCGCATTTCTCATTAATACATCTGGGGCTCCTTTTATAAAGGAAAATAATTGACCATCAATTTCTACGACAACAGACATCATTTTTCTGTCGGAATTGAAAGGGATCTCATCTAACTTTTCTGCTGTTGTATCTAGTTCCATTTTCATAGCTAATACTTTAAAACATATTTCTGTAGGATCTCCAACTACAATTGTATCATTAGTTCCATCCTTTTTGAGAGATACACTTGAATTATTACAAAACATTCCAGCTTCTAAAAACTTTTTTAAGTTTGAATTCAATTGTACGGTATTTCCTGATAAATCAACAATTTTTCCCTTAATTTTATAACCTACTCCACTTACATCATACTCATTTCCTCCAAGAAAAACCTTTATCACCGTCATCTCATTTTTAGTTAAAGTCCCTGTTTTATCCGAACAGATTACGTTTACTCTTCCCAATGTCTCGACAGCAGTTAATTTTCTTACTAGGGCATTTCGATCAGCCATTTTTCGCATACCGATACTCATCACCACCGTAATAACTACAATAAGACCCTCCGGTACAGCAGAGACTGCAAGGCTTATAGAGATTGTTAACGCAGCTATGATATGATCTATTTCCTCTGGACCGAACTCCAATCCCTCAGTTGCAATAATTATAAAAAGCTCTAATAAAAATACCGCTAAACATAATACCATTATAATTTTTCCCAGTGATTTACCAAAACGTTCGACTTCAATATGAAATGGGCTTGGTTCTTGTTCTTCTGCTTGAATTTTCTCAGCAATTTTTCCTATTTCGGTTTGCATACCAGTTGCTACTGTAATCGCCGCCCCATTTCCACGTGTAATTATTGTATTACTATAGGCCATATTTGTACGGTCAGCCAGCATTGTTTTCGCCTCAAAAAGTTTGAGATTTTTTTCTACTGGCATAGATTCTCCGGTGAGTATTGCCTCATCAATATATAATGAGAAAGATTTTACTAATCTGGCATCAGCGGGAATTTTATCACCCTCATCTAATTGGAGGATATCTCCAGGAACAAGATCTTTTACATCAATTTCTTGAACAATTCCATCTCTCTTCACTTTTGCATTATGAGGTGCCATTTTCTTTAAGCTTTCTAGAGCCTGTTCTGCTTTATATTCTTGATAAAATCCAAGAATTGCATTAATGATTAAGATAATAAATATTACTAGTGCGTCCAAAAATTCAGTAGGCTCATTTCCAATTGACAGCTCATATAACCCAACTATTACGGATATAGCAATAGCAAAAAATAGTAAGTAAATGAGAAAATCTTGGAATTGACTGATAAAAATTTTAAGGGCAGATACTTTCTTAGTTTCCCGTAATTCGTTCAAACCATACTTTTCAATTCTTCTATTTACTTCTTCTCCAGTTAATCCTGTTTCTAATGAAGTATTCAACTTGTCAACTACTTCTTGAACTTCCAATGAATGTGCGTTTATATCCATTATTTCCACTCTAGTTTATTTAATTTTATATTTCAGTAGTTTATTGTTAAATCTTTAAAAAAAATGTAGAACTAATTATATTTCTACTTATTGATTTTGATAATTATGTATTATAAAAAAACCATTCTGGCTTTTGAAATTAATGCTTAAAATCCAAAGGTTTTTGATAAATTTTAACTATTTATTTCATAATATTTATTATTCAAATACTAATTAAGGTGGTTTTTGTTTAAAATAGAACTCTCAAAAAAAGCATTGGATTTTATATATAAAAAAAATAGACCATTTGAACAGAATGAGTTTTTAAACGAGTTAGATAAATTTGTCCTAGCAATTTTTTTCTATTCTGGAGGCAGTTGAACAATGGCCTTTTGTGGGAATGTTCTAGAGCTGGTAGCAAAGCATAAAGTTGTTGATGATAAAGAAGATTTCATTCAATGGAAAGAGATTGAAGGTAAACCTAATATTGAAGTATATATTGAAATTGATTTGATCTCAGAATTCATGGAAGAAGATTTAGTACTAATTGATGTTGCAATTGGGGAATTAAATGGTGAGCAAATTGGTTTATTTATTATAAAGAAACAAAAAGACGTATATGGTTAAAATATGAGTTTTTCTTTAAAATGCTAGAAGAAAAACGATTTGCGGAGGCAACCGTTCCATATACAAAAAAAAATAATCATAATATGAATTTTAAAAAAAAATTTCGATTCATAAAAAATAATTAGTTTAAATAAAGGAATTTTAAGATGTTTTCTTTAACTAAAGCTGCAATTGAACATATTCATGAAAAAATAAAGGGTAAAGATGAAAAAACAGTAATCATTGTTTACCAAATTAGCAAACAAGCTTGTGCAGGATCTTATTTAGATTATTATCTTGAATTAACTTCTAGAAAGGAAATAATTGAGCCAGAACTATATGAAAAGTATGAAGAAATAGATAATGGATATGGAGGCACTATCATTATTTATATTGAAAAAAGATTATTAAGTGATTTTCGAGAAGCAAAAGACGTATTAATAGATATAGAAAAAACTCAGAAGTTTGATGATGAATTTGTCTCACTTATTTTAAAGGAAGGTAAAAAATAAAATTTTGCCTTTACTCTTTCCCACATTTAATTATTTCACGATTTTACTACACTTATAAATAATGAATAAATTATAATTGAAGTATTTCTTAAAATTTTAAAATATAAACTACAATTTTTAGTAATCTTATTTATTCATATTCAAAAAAAACCTCATAAAA
>CAZRKO010000083.1:0-7258 GCA_964600445.1 uncultured archaeon | reverse complement strand
CTACGCCGTCCGAATGAATTAATAAAATCTTCATAACAATCTTTAATCTTTATTTTTCTTAACTATTTCTAATAAAAAATTCTAAATATTTTTAGAATTATGATAATTAATTATATTTAAAATTGAAATTAATAATTACTAAAATTTTTATCGCATTTTTTAAAACATAGTGAGTATGAATCTTAAAAATATTTTCACGGAATTAACCGAGGCATTAGATAAATTAGATCAAGATAGAGAAGAGATTTTAAAAATTTCTCGATTGATAGTTCGGGATTGTAGTGTTGCAATTAAACATATTCATAGGAGAGAATTTAACCAATATCAAGACAAAATTAATAATGTAATAGTAACTCATGAAAAGCTGGTATCACTAGTTAATAAAAATACAGGAGTTTTTTTCAAATATTTGAAAATTCCTGAACAAGAATATGCTGAGGCTATATCATATTTCTCAATTATTATGAAAAAAGATCTTCCAACGCCTAAAGTGTTAAAAATTAATCCTCTAAACTATGCATTAGGTTTAGCAGATGTTGTTGGAGAATTACGTAGATATGTTTTAGACAATATTAGAAAGTCTCAAATTGATGATCTTAATGAAATTTTAGAAAGTATGGATGAAATTTATACGTATCTGTTTTCATTAGATTATCCCTCAGGGATTACTCAAGATTTAAGACATAAAACTGATCAAGCTAGAAATATTATTGAAAGAACTAGAGGAGATGTCTCAATATCTCTTCAAATGAATAGCTTAAGAGAATGTATTGAAAGTAGCGTGCGAGATAATACAAATAAAAAATAATTTTATCAGGTTTAAGAATACCCTTCGATACTGAAAAAATTAGAAGACAAGCAAAAAGTGATTATGAAAAGGCATGGCTGGAAACTAAGGATCTTTTAAAATTAAGTGGAAATTATTTTAATCTCCAAAGTAAAGGTAAATCTCATCCTGTTAATGATTTTATCTCTGATGCGAGAAAACAAAAGATTACATAAGTAGAGGCATAAGAAAAATAAGGCCATTTATACTTCAGATTTTAGTAAATGAAGGAATTGAGCAAGCATGAAAAATAAGAAATCGAAGTTAGAATATGATGATTATTGGTATCATTATGTTTTAGAGGCAAATCCAAATGAAATAAAAAAGGTTATACAAGAAGATTTTATTGTTTCAGATGGATTAAAAATACATTTAGATATTTATGATAATGGAGTTAAATTGGATAAGACGGTAATTTTTATTCATGGAACCTCAATGTATAGTAGATTTTATGCAGAATTTTGTTTTAAACTTTTTAAAGAAGGTTTTCGAATTGTTATGCCTGATATGAGAGGACATGGATTAAGCGAAGGAAAGAGAGGTCATTTTACAATGTCCCAGCATGTCAAAACCGTTTATGATGTGGTTTCATATGTTTTAGAAAGATTTGGAGATAAAATTGCTGTAATGGGGTCAAGTTTAGGAGGGATAACCTCGCTTTATAGTATATCAAATGACCCGAGAATAAAAGCTGCAGTGTGTCATAATGCTGCAATATTTAATGAAAAGGCACATAAGAGAATAGCAAAAACAAGAGGTATAAAACGTCTCGCGACACCACTCGTGCATTCCATGGCAAAAATTGCACCAAAATTTAGTATAAATGTTTTTAATTATTTGCCACCTGAAAGTTTAACATCTTCAGATGTTGGTTTCAAAATGATTGATGATATAGTGAAAGATGATTTAGTTTCAATGAAATATACTCTTACATCACTGAAAGCGCAACTTACTGAACCGATGCCAAATCCTATTGAAACCATTAAAAATCCTGTGATGATAATAAATGGTTCTGAAGATTTTCTTTTTTCAGTTGATTATATGGAAGAGATTTACAATAGGCTCACATGCGATAAGAAAAGGCTTGAAATTATATCAGGAGCAACTCATTTCTTATTTCAAGAATATATAGATGAGACTCTTGGAAGGATAGTGCCTTGGTTAAATGAAGTTTTATAGATGTTTTTTTATTTTATTCCATGAAATAAACAATTATCTTCCTTACCTTCTTATAATGATATTTTAATGATTGATTAGGTCTTAGTAGTTTATACTACTACTAATGTTTATTTTTTTGCAAGTTATGATAAAATTCTAATAAAATCTCTACCTCAGATAATTAATAATTGAATCATAATTTTAGAGAACCATCAATTCATAATAGTATTATGCCTTTCGATATTGAAAAAATAAAAAGCGAAGCGAAAGAAAATTACGAGAAAGCTTGGTTAGAAACAAAAAATCTTTTGACTTTAGAAGGAAATGTTTTTAATCTTCAAAAGAAAGGAAAATCTCACCCCGTTCAAGATTTTATTACTCAAGCCAGAGATATGATGATTTCTTTAGGCTTCGAAGAAATTATACTACCTATGTTTGTTGAAGAAAACGAGATTTACAAACAATATGGTCCTGAAGCGGCTTTAATACTTGATCGGTTGTTCTATATAGCAGGACTTCCCCGCCCAGATATAGGAATTTCTAAAGAAAAAATTGAAAAAATTCAAGGAATTATTCCAAATTTTGATAAAATTGAAGTTTTACAAAATATTTTTAGAAGATATAAAAAAGGAGAAATCGAGGCAGATGATTTAATAGAGGTATTTATTGAAGAATTAAGCGTTAATGAAAATGAAGCCTCAGAAATTATAGATAAAGTCTTTTCAGAATTAAAAAACCTAAAACCAATACCTACTAAAACCACGCTAAGAAGTCATACGACTGCTTTATGGTTTAGAGTTCTTGGAGAATTATTTAAGAAAAAAAAGCTCCCCCTTCAGTATTTTACAATATGCACTAAATTTAGAAGGGAGCAAAAAATTGACGCTACACACTTGTACGATTCAAATACATTATCCTTAGTAATCATGGCTGATGAAATTTCATTACAAGATTGTCAAGATATAACCGCAACAATTTGTAGAGAAATTGGATTTAAAAACAACAAGAATGAAATCAAGAAAGCCACATCCAAGTATTATGCGCCTCAAACAGAGTTTGAGATTTTTGTAGAGCATCCAAAAACGAAAGAATGGATCGAGGTTGGAGATGGAGGATTCTATAGCCCTGTAAGCCTCGCTCAATACAATATTAAACACCCAGTTTTTAATATAGGGTTTGGTGTGGAGAGAATTTGTATGATAAAGACTGGAATAGAAGATTTAAGAAAACTTACATATCCGTATTTTTACGAGGATATTTCGTTTTTGGACGAAGAAATTAGCAAAAGCATTAAATATCAAAAAATCCCCCTCACAGAGAAGGGTATTGAAATTAAGAACGCGATTATTGATATAGCCATTAAGAATAAAGATGAAAATTCACCGATTGAGATTAAAGTTTGGGAAGGAACAATTAAAGACAAAAAAATTGAGGTTTACATCTGGGAAAAAGATAAAAATGTGAAACTTTTAGGACCAGCAGCATTGAATAAAATATGGGTAAAAAACGGGGAAGTTTTAGGACTTGCTTCTGAAAAAACTTTAGATGATGGTGTAGATACTGGTAAAACTTATATTGAAGGAATCGCTTCAGAAATGGCATATACTATTGAGATTATGCTCGATCAGAACAAGTCTAATTATGAACATAGAGTAAAAATGTGTTATAGAGCTTCTGAAATAAATATTGAAGTAGATAATATTATATTAGAGTATATTCATTCTAAACAGAAAAAGATTGATATAAGAGGCCCCGTATTCATTGGGCTGGGCTTTCATTTAAAATAATCGATTAAAATATTATAAGTTTGATAATAAGATGGAAAAAAATAAGAAGAAAGTTATGATCGCCGGTACATTTGATATATTACATCCGGGCCATGTATTTTTAATAAATGAAGCGGCTAAACTAGGAGATGTTTATGTAGTCGTAGCAACGGATAAAAATCGAAAAACATATTCCGGAGTCGCTCCTATAGTTCCAGAAGAGCAGAGATTAGAATTGATAAAAAGTATAAAAAATGTTGAAGATGCTAAATTGGGAAGACATGATAATGATACCCTTAAAACTGTGCAAGAACTTAGCCCCGATATTATACTCCTAGGGCCAGATCAAAAATTCAGTGTTAAAAAACTTCAAAATGCCCTGAAGATGAGAGGAATGAATCAGATTGAAGTAAAAAGATTAGAAAAATATTATGATAAATTTAGGCTCCATTCGTCAAGTTCAATTAAAAAGAAAATTATAGACCAAAAGAAAACGAATCAGGTATAAAAAGGTAAGAGCATGTCGGAAGAAGAAGAAATTACTCCTGAAAATTATGCGAATTGGTTCGCTCTCTATCATCTTTGTCAGCAAATTGGAAATCAAAAGGCAATTCATATTAGTAGTGTTGAGTTAGGTGATATAATGGGAGTAAGCCAACAGACAGCCTCTCGGAGGATTCAAGATTTAGAGAAATTAGAGTGGATTAAGCGAAAGATTGAGGGAAAGGCCCAGATAATAAGGATAACAAAGAAGGGGGCAGACATAATGCTAAACGTTTATAAAGAATTGAAGTATATTCTTGAAAATATCTTAATAGTTGGTATAGTTACTGAAGGCATGAAAGAAGGGGGCTATTACGTAGCAATTAAAGGGTATTATGTGCAATTTAAAGAAAAACTAGGGTTTAAACCATTTAAAGGAACACTAAATTTAAAATTAAGTCATTTAAATAAAGCATTATTAAGAGAAAATCTTGAAACTCGAATGCCAATCATAATTGATGGATTTAAAGATGAAAATTCAGAGCGGACCTATGGAGAAGTTAAATGTTATGGATGTAAAATTTCTCGTTTAGATGACAGAGATAATAAAATTGATGCTGCAATTTTAGATATTGAGAGAACTCATCACGAAGAAAATATTGTTGAGATCTTAGCGGCGCCATATTTGCGGGATTTCCTCAATTTAAAAGACGGAGAAAAGCTAATTATAGAATTAAGTTAGAACTAAAAATAACCTATTTTTCATTGTGCTGCTTTTTAATTTGATTATTAATTCTAAAAAATCTAAAAAAAGCTGTCCCTAGTACTAACCACATGAAAAGAAATAGAAATTCATTATAAAACGCATTCATATAAAAAGCTATTATTGAAGTTATAACAAGATAAAATAACCGCTCTGATCGTGCCATAAGTCCTATATCGAATTCCCGTTTATTAAATTCTCCTTTAAAAAAGTTTTCTGCCCTAGCCCTTACGTAGCTCGTCATTATAGCCGCTAAAAAAGTAATAAATATAATTAACTTCATATCAATTAAATCCCATAGAAATTGATCCCACGTAAATATCAACAATGCTAAAAATATAACGAACTCAGAAATCCTATCCATTATGGAGTCTAAAAAACCTCCAAAAGCGCTTGATTTATTGGTTAATCGGGCAATAGCGCCATCACATCCGTCCATTATACCTGTAATAAATACTAGTATAGCAAAAATCAAAAGGTTTTGAAAGAAAACCAATGAAATAAAACTAAAAATCGCAAAACAAAGCATAATAATTGTGGCTAAATTTGGTGTGACTCCTATTTTACTTAACCCTTTAGCAATTAAATTAACTAGTGGTCGAAAGATATATCTCAGCCGAAATTTTGATGATGTCATTATTTTTAATTTGTTACAATTGAAATGAAATTAATTTTATAATTTAAATTTAAAAGTGTTTTAAATAATATAGTATAATTTTTTTATTTTGATTATTTTAAATATATAATTAACTTGATCACACAATAATGAGATTGAAACCATTTGAAATTACGATTAAAATTAAAAATATCTACTAAGAAAAAAAAAGAAGTAAGCATTAAGTTTAATATTGCGCCAAGCAAGCATATTGGTTTTATCAATTTTATCAATTTAGCTTTAAATCAAGATGCTCCCATAGAATTAACCTTTGAAAAAGTTTCAAAATCAGGCGAAAAAGAAGAAAGCAAGGTTTTTGGACAATTTAAATTACAAGGTAAAGATGCGGGAGGATTGATGCAATTGGAAGAAGAGATCCAAGAAAAAGAGAGAAGAAAGCATAAAGAAAAAGAGAGAAGAAAGCATAAATAAATTTTTTCTATAACCTAACTTACTTCTCTATATCCATCTTCCCACTTCTTTTTCAACCACAAAGCATTCGCTTTTGTATCATATACTATAGATCTTTCAGCAATCCCTCCTAAGAACTCCTTTTCAATTTTAATATGATGGGAAAATAATTCTTGGGTAATTGCCGTAATATTATCTTGAAAATATTCCTCTTGTTCATAGATATTATTAGCTCCTCCAACTATTATCGCTTCAATATTGTTTTTATTAGCACCATTGTATAAGACTTTATCCAGAAGAACAGATACGGATGTATCAATATATCTATGAGGAAATAAAGAAGAACCATTTTTCACAGCCGTCGATTTTGGATGTATCATATAGGACATTGCATAAACCTTATGGACTTTATCCTGGAGAATTAACGCAATTCCAGATCCTATTCCATTAACAGAGAATTTAGTAGATTTATTCCTGTTATCATGAGAATTAATTATAGCATAATGACCAACTGGTAAATTTAACTCCCCCTTGATATTTGGATGTATTATTCGATCGGGATCTTCCATAATAGATAAATCTGCTGGTTCTGAGTTCGTCATTATAGATTTTTTTCCTTTTTGTTCTGTAGGAGTCCGAACTTGATTTTTTGATTCTTTTTTATCTTTTTGTTTTCCTTCAATTTGCTCCAATAATTCTTCTATTTGTTTTTCACGTAGCCCTATCAAAACTTCTTTTTGCTCTAATTGTACTTCTCGTTGTTTTACCTTTAATTCTCTTTCGTTGAGTTGTTTCTCTCTTAATTCAATTTGATTTAACCGTCGTATTAATTGAAATTCACGTTGATTTAATTTCTTTTTACGTGTTTCGATTTGATTTTCCGTTTCAATTTTTACAGGTTTGATTGGTTCTTTTTGTCTAATTTTCACTCTTTTCTCTTCTGAATGTGGTTTAACTACGTTCTTAGTGCCCTCTCGGTCGATTGCTTTTTTTATCTTTTCTGGTTTCTTTTCTTTTCTTTGGGGGGGTTTTTTTGTAGTTTTGTGCGATTTTTCTTTAATCTTAATATTTTGATTTAATTTGTTTTTCACATAAAAATGATTATAAGTATCAATTGATTTGAAATTACTCTGTATGTTCACTAACATTTCTGTCTTTCCTAAAATTAGCAGTCCGCCATGCACTAGATAATTTCC
>CAZRKO010000082.1:0-7259 GCA_964600445.1 uncultured archaeon | reverse complement strand
AGGTCTAGTCACCCAACCACTCAGTTCAAGAACAGTAGTCTTTCTTTGGTTTAAAGCTTTAAATATATCATCAAGATTATGAACATCATCAATATCAGGACCAATTAAATTGAAGTACCTACCGATATGATGAATTGTATGTGCATCATCTCCTCCTAAAAGGAACATTTGTGGTCGTAATTTCACGAGAGCAGAACACATATTGTTGAGAAAGGGGGGAAGATCAGCATGAAAAAATTCGATTCCATCAAAGTTGAATTTAGTGATTTGTGATATCCTTAACCCGCCGAAAGTTCTAAAAATCCCTTCAACGGGGTGGAATGGATGGGCAACTACAGCTAATCCTCCTTGCTCATGGATGGTCTCAATAATTTGTTTAATGGGGAGCTTTTTTTCTCCCTCTACAAGGATTTCAGTTTGTAATCCGTAACCGAGAACACATCCATAATGACTATCCACTTCTTCAGCACACAAATAGCCACACTCGGGATAATTATCCTTGATATAGGCTTTTGCATATTCAGCCACCCGTATATTGTTATGATCGGTTAATGCAATCAGATTTACTCCAGCTTTGACGAGGGTATCAATAACCTCACGAAAATCAACACCATCTGAAAAATTAGTGTGATTATGAGAGGAAAAAACAACATATCCCTCATTTTTTAATTGTTCTAGCTCTTTTGTGCTAACTCTTTTGACATTGTCTCCAGAATTAGTGTAAAAATTTGCCATGGGTAAATAATGACTTTCTTACTTTATAAATACAACTCACATCTATTACAATAAAATTACGAAAATGAAGGATATAAGTAACGTAAAAAATTTATCAATTAAGGTTAAAACAAGCTTTCTCGGTGGTCACTGTCATTTTCTTCGTTCATATACATTTCATATTCATCAGGACAATACCTTATGCCAATTGGTTCTAAAATGTGGATGATCGATTCTTTAAACTCCTTTTTATTCAACTTCAATTTATTTTTCCCGTTTAATTCACGAGTCTTCATATAATATCTAATTATATTGATACCATCTCGTACTGTGTATGGTTCATCATGAATGTGAGCATTTTGCAAAAAATCCACACAATATTCCAATATCTCTTGTGAAGTAAAAGGAACATTATAAGATAATATATTAATCTCATCAGCCCTATTGGGAAATTCGACGAAAATCTTAGGTTGTAAGCGTGATGAAATATACTCAGGGATTTCATAAGTACTGCTATCACTGTTCATAGTAACACATAAGCGAAAATCTTTATGCGCATAGATTCTAATACCCGCAATTATCGAATCAACATATCTTCTTTTATCCATCAGCGGTGCTAATGATGCCCAGCTCTTTTCAGACATTCGATTTCCCTCATCTAAGAGACAAACCCCCCCTTTAATCATTGCTGATACTAAAGAACTAGCAACATATGCTATTTTATTATTGGAAGAAATAACGGGGCTTATTAACAAATCTTCGGGGCGTGTATCCATTGTACATTGAAATATATATACGGATTTTTTTAACCTCTTACCAGTAGCATATGCCAATGTCGTCTTTCCAACACCCGGCTTTCCTAAGATTCTAGGATTTAAAGGGAGATCATTCTCGTCAACTAGCATCCAAGCTGCTTTCAATTCATTGATAATATCCTCATTACCAACCCATTGCATATCAACATCTGCAGGATCTGAAAGTATTAAGTCAACATCAGAAATCTTAACTTTTTCCGTCATTATGGCACCGAAGACTCATTCATAATTAGATTATATTCAAATAATGAAAAATCGTTATAATATAGTTTTCTTTTCCTTATAAAAGTCAAATTAATTGTGTGTAATATTAACCATGGACATTCTTGGTTTATACTTAAATATAAAAATATTAACTACTAAAATAGTATAAGATAATATAAAGATCTTTCTAACGAAAATGTCAGAAGAAAAACAACATGAATATATCTTGAAGCTTGTTTTATTGGGCGACCCTGCGGTTGGAAAGACATCGTTAATCAATCAATATGTAGATCACATATTTGAAACGGACTATCTACCAACATTAGGAGCCAATATCATAGTTAAAGAAATAAAGATGGAAAAAATAAACGGAATCGCTAAATTGATTATTTGGGATATAGCTGGCCAAGAAACATATGATTTATCACGTAGATTGTTTTTCCAAGGATGTTCTGGGGCTTTATTTATGTATGATATTACAAGAGAATCAACCTTTGACCATATCGAAAATAAATGGTTGCATGATTTCCAAAAATTCGAAAAAAATGAAGTTGCGTTCATTTTAATAGGAAACAAGACAGATTTAACTGATTTGAGATCCGTTGAGAAAGAAAAAGGAGAAATGTTAGCTGATAATATGAATGCCACCGATTTTATTGAAACTAGTGCTAAATATGGAGAAAATGTTGAATTGGCCTTCCAAAAATTGATTAACCAAGTTATAGTAGATCAATAAAAATACTAAATGTGAAATTATGATTTAAGAGAATAGTTATTTCTCTTATCAGTCATCTTTTCTAATCATCATGCCTAAAAATAAAAATAAAAATGTTTTAAAAATTCTATAATTTTAAAAGTTTAAGAACATAAGTTTTTAACATATTCTATTATTTTTTGAAGGCATAAGATTGTTTTAAAAATAAAAAGAGGAAAACATTGAAAAGCACAGAGATAGCAGTTGGGCGAGTAATTGTAGCAAAAATCGAACCGAATGAAGATTTATTTGATGCTATTAAAGAACTAATAAAAAAACATAAAATAAAATCAGGATTAATAAATGTTATTGGTGCCTTAAAACAATTTACAATCGGATATTTCGATATTGAAAAGAAAAAATACAATTTTAAAACTTTTGATGAAGATATCGAATTAATATCATGTATGGGCAACATAGCATTTAAGGATAATGAGCCAATAATTCATCTACATGTTTCAGTCGGTAAAGATGATTATAGTATTATTGGAGGACATTTAAGTCAGCCAAGTGTAGTTTCCATTACTGCCGAAGTTTATATCTATGAAATTAATCAAACACTAACTCGAGCTAATGATCCTCAATTTGATTTATCCTTGTTAGATTTATAAAATGAGGTAATTAAATTGACAGACATACAAATGAAGCAATGGTCGTTTAAGATATTAGTGTTAGGAGACATGGCAGTAGGAAAAACTTCATTAATTAATCAATATATTGAACAAACTTTTTTAGAAGATTATAGACCCACACTTGGAGTAAATATTATCTCTAAAGATATTGAAATTAAACAAATCGGATCTTTAATTCGCTTAATTTTTTGGGATATCGCTGGTCAAGATAAATATGAAAATTGTAGACAGGCATATTATGAGGGTTGCTCAGGAGTATTGCTCGTCTACGATATTACAAGACATGATACATTTATAAATGTTGAATCGAAATGGCTAAAGGATATTCTAAATAATATTAAGAGAAAGTGTGATTTCTTTCTATTAGGAAATAAATTGGATTTAAAAGATAATAGAGCAGTAAGCTATGAGGAAGGTAAAGATTTGGCGAAGAAAATTAATGCTATTGATTTTTTAGAGACAAGTGCATTAAATGGTAAAAATGTGGATAGAGCATTTTTAAAATTGGTCCAACAGGTCTTAAGAGAATATGGAGAAGATTTTGAAATTGATTAATAATATCTATTAATTCAAAAATCAAAAATTAAAGAAATTAGAGCAGTTATGATTGGAGATTATAAAGGAGAAGTAAATAATAAGGTTCTAACAGCACTAATGCAGGCTTATCTCGATATCTTAGACTATGATGGGCTCAAATCCATATTAAGAGAAGCAGAACTGTTAGAATTGAAAGATATAAGAGATATTAATTCTAGTAAGTTCATAGATTTCTTTTCCTTTAAAAAAATTATTTCTGCGCAAAATTGTTTGCTATTTGGATGTTATAATTTATTATTTGAGATTGGAAAAAAGTTTTCATTTTATTTATTCCCTTATGGAAAAAGTTTTGAAGAAGTTATCCAAGAAGTAAATCACCTAATAAAAACTAATTCGAACATCGAAATTTTGGACAAGAGCAAAAATTACATGACTAATGAACTAGAAACCATAACTCTAGAAATTAGAGATTGCATTTTTTGTTCTGAGGTTGGAGTTCCGTGTAATTTTATCGTTGGATTTTTAGTTCATAGTTTAGAAAAATCATTACCATCTAATAGAGAAATTACCTTCTCAGGATTAAAAGACCCGCATGATCCTTCGCATAATAGTTTTATATTGAAATTAGTATCAAAAAAAACAAAATAATTAAATATAACATAAAACAATATTATAAATCACAAGCATAGGAATGTAAAAAATGTCGGAAGATGTAAAAGAGTTTGTCTTCAAAATTGTAGTCCTTGGAGATGCTGCGGTAGGTAAGACCAGCTTAATAAATATGTATATAGAACAAAGTTTTTCAGAAGACTATAAGCCCACGCTTGGCGCAAACATAATTCGTAAAGATGTCCATGTAGATGAGATTAATGCTAGCGTGCGACTAATTATGTGGGACCTAGCTGGTCAGGAAAAGTATAATGTTATAAGATCAATGTATTTTCAAGGATGTGTAGGTGCCCTTTTAGTGTACGATGTATCGCGACATAATACTTTTGAGACTATAAATTCAAAATGGTTAAAAGATTTTAGGAAATACGTTAAAAAGGAAGGTACGTATATACTTATAGGTAATAAAATCGATTTAAAAGATGAACGCGCCGTTTCTACGGAAGATGGTGAAAAATATGCAAAGGAGATCGATGCCAGCAACTTTATTGAAACCAGCGCAAAATACGGTGAAAACGTAGAACACGCTTTTAGCAATTTAGTGAATCAGATTCTGAAGAAATTAGGCGAAATCGAATAAAAGCTCATTATAATGTTATTGCTACCTCATTTTTTAATCTTATAATGAAAAAGCTTTTTAAATATAGTTAAGTTAGTGTTAATTTAATTATGAAAGAATTATCTCAGAAAGTGGCTAAAGCCCCTAAATCAAAAATTCGTGAGTTATTTGATCTAGCATCAGGTAGATCTGACGTTATTAGCCTTGGAATAGGTCAGCCTGATTTTGCGACGCCTAAACCAGCAATACAAGGAAATATTGAGGCCTTAAATAAAAATATTACAACATACGCCCCAACTAGAGGTGTTCCTGAATTATTACGATTAATTGAATATAAGGTTGCTAAGGTAAATGATATTCAAGCAAACTGGGAAGAAAATTTAATCCTTACAAATGGCGGTTCTGGAGCGATAACTCTTGCATATGCTTCAATATTTAATTCTGGTGATGAGTTAATCATTTCTTCTCCAAATTTTGTGTCGTATTTTTACTGCGGGATATTCTTTGGAGTGAAAGTGATTGAAGTAGAGAGAAATAATGATTTTAGTCCTAATATTGAAAAAATAAGGCAAGCGGTAACCAATAAAACTAAAGCAATCCTTATAAATTCCCCAAATAATCCTACCGGTCATGCATTAGATAGGAAAGAATTGGAAGAATTAGTGGACATCGTTATAGAAAACGATTTATATTTGATAAGCGATGAGGTCTACGAAAATTATGTGTATGACGGATTGAAACCGGTTAGTCCTGCCTCTTTAGACGGTATGTTTGAGCGTACAATAACTTTAAATGCAATGTCTAAACTCTTTTCTGCAACAGGATTTAGATTAGGTTATGTCGTTGCGAGTAAAGAGATTATTGATTTAATGTCAGTCTATACAACCTACACGGTTGCTGGTACAAACCATGCAGCCCAGTACGGATTTATAGAGGCGCTTAAAATGGATACCAGCTTTTTTGAAGATATTTTAAAGCAATTCGATGAGAGAAGATTGCTTGCATATAATCGGTTAAAGGAGATTGGTTTTGACGTCGTTAAACCAAAAGGCTCATTTTATATCATGCCTTCAGCTAAAAACTTTAATATGACGGGCACAGCATTTTCGAGGGAAATTATAAAAAGCAAAGGAGTTGCAATTGTACCCGGAGATATTTTCGGTTCTTACTCTGATGATAAGTTGAGGATTTCTTATGCGACTGAATTGGGTAAACTTAAGGAAGCCATGGATAGAATTGAAGACTTTATCAAGAATCTTTAAATTAAAACATAAAATTCTCAATTTTTAACCAGTTTCCTTTTATTTTAAAAAAAAAGTCTAAAAAATTTTAGACGTACTCTACTTCAAATGGTGTTTTTGGAAGAACTTCAGCTCCTTTACTTGTTACTAACGTAGGAGATTCAAGTCGTAGTCCGCCAAGCCCTGGTCGATTAAAGACAATTGCGGCAATTTCCACCATATTCTCTTCGAAGACCATATGTCCCCAATCTTTTCCCGGTACCACCACTGGCCATGATTCATTTCCGATAAGTCCAATCCCATGCCCAATTCCGAAGAATAAATCATTTGCATAGCCCTCTTTATCCGCTACTTTACGTACTGCTTCATAACATTCATCAAACGTGATACCAGGTTTCATGTTATCTACAAGTGCATAGCAAAGTTGTTCGTATACCTCATTAAATTTCTTTAATTCAGGTGGGCATGTTCCAAGAACATAATTATGACTAAGATCGCCTAAATAACAACCATATTCACTATGTAAATCGACTAAGAGTGATTCTCCCTCATTTACTTCTTTATTAGTTGCAGGGGTGCATCCATTAAATGTCCAACTCGCTCGATAACCAGAACCAATTTCTTGATTGCCAGTGAAAGTCCATTCAAAATTACTTCCTGCTTTCCTCATTGCAAGGGTTCCTATCCCCGCAATTTCGTTTTCGGTAAATATTTTTCCAGGAGCTCGTTCACTTAACTCCTTTTTGACCGCAATTTGACCAATATCTGTGATTTCACTTGCTTTACGGAGCATGGCAATCTCTTCAGGTTCTTTAATGAATTGTATTCTCTCTGTTTTCATATTGAAATCTACTAACTTACAACCTGGAAATATTTTTTTAAGTAGTTCAGCTTCCGTGTAGGAAAGCATTTGTCCTGTTATACAAATATCGATACCTAATTCGACTCCAATTCTCGGTGGTGTGCCTTTTGGATTATAGACTCCGGCCTTTTTAGCTGCCGATTGAATCTTTTTTTCCCAATAAAAACCTTTCATGGGACCCCAGCCACTAACTTCAAGCACGCCCTCAGCTTTACACCGTTCTACATCAAGAAGCACCGTAAAAAGTATGGGTTCTCCTGCACCTTCCTTTG
>CAZRKO010000081.1:0-7269 GCA_964600445.1 uncultured archaeon | reverse complement strand
CAGTAGTTATGAATGCTTTATTCTTAAAGCGTTTTGAACCTAAAACCGAACAACAGCTTGAAGAAGAAAAATTGCTTCTTGAAGAAGAGGTAATTGATCCAATCTGCGGAATGAAAATAATTCCAAGTCAATCAATTGAATATACTTACAAGGGAAAAAACTACTATTTTTGTAATCCTTCATGTGAAACAGAATTCAAACGAGATCCTGAGAAATTTAAAGATTTTGACAATATAGATCCAAAATTAATGCATAAACAAATAAGTGAGGAGGAACTTGTTACCGATCACGTCTGTGGTATGAAAGGGAAGCCGGAAGATTGGATTGAACACGAATATGATGGAAAAAAGTATTATTTTTGCAATCAATCGTGTGTTGTAGAATTTAAAAAAAATCCCGAGAAATATATCGAAATTGAGGAAGAGAAAGAAATAATTAAACCAAAAAAGGAGGTTGATGAAAAAGTGGGAAAATTAAAATGTGTGGAATGTGGAACAGAGCAAGACTTACCGATGCATTGTGGACAAGCAATGCATAAGGAAGGAGACCAACTAGTTTGCTGGATGGGTGCGTCATGTGGAGCACAACCGATTCCAGAGCACCATGGCAAACCTATGGAAGTAATAGAATAATAAATATGTATTTTTTTATCAATTAAACATATAATAATTTACTCTTTTTCTTTTAATTTTTTTAAGTCAAACCCAAGAAAATAATCAAGATTTATATTTTATAATTAAACATATTAAAGCCATTAAGATTTACAACACTTAATCTAAAAGGTCAAATAAATTGAAGCAAGAGGTTATTTATTCATAAAATTTCTCTTATTTTTTAGTAAAAAAAGGAGGTTATTTAAAAATGGGAAGTTTGATATGTTGTAAGTGTGGGAATAAAATTGAGACGATTCCAGTTCATTGTGGAGATGATATGATATTTAGTGAGGAATCCAATCAGTGGGAATGCTGGATGGGTCCTAAATGTGGTTACATAAAATTAGATGAGCTATTTTGCTCGAAATGTGCCAGTTCTGAATGTTGAGCTTAAGAGTTATTTATTTATTAACCCTACACGATTATTTATGTCCTTTATGAGACGATCAATTTCAGGAACTTTTGAAAAAATTGAATTAAATAAATAAAATTAGTAAAGGACTTAATGATTTCGTGTTTCTATTTTTTTCTAAGCTTATCAATAATTTTTGGAAGCTTTTTGATATCTGGTAATGTAAGTAATTCTTTAGTGAATGATGGATAATAATTTTTTAATAAATCCATAATTTCTCGCCATGCTTTTTGACTTTCTGTTTGATTAGGGATTTTTCTTTTAATAGTAGCAAAGATTGTACTGGTAGTTTTCTGTTTCAAAAGAGGAACTAGTTTTTTGATTACTCTAACCTTAACTTTAGAATATTCATCCGGCCTAAAATTAGATAAAGCATAACTTATTTCATCATCTGCAATAGAAAAGAATTTGATTTTCTTATCTTGAGGCTCTTCTGGATTTTTAATTAAAGTGAGTTCTAAGTCAGATTTACTTAATCTTTCAAGAATGGGATAAATTTCACCGATAGAAATCCTTGTTGCCATAGCAATTTGATTTACAATATGTGAAATGGGATAATGAAAATCTGGATAACTTTCGGGATTCTCAACACGATATAAATATTCCTTCTTCAAAATATCTAAAATTTGATTTTTTAAATAATCCGGGAGCTTTTTATCTGTAAAAGCAACTTCCTTTTTTCCTTTTTCCTCGACTATTTCTTTTTCTTTTTGCTTTTTTGTGTAATCTGTGGCAAGGGAAGCAATAAACTGATCTGATGCTTTATCCTTCTCTAAAGGTTGAGTTACCCTTAAAGTTTTTCTCTCTTTAGCCGACGTGGTTTCAATTAATTTTCTTGAGAGAAAACGCTTTGCCTTTCCTTCTGCAACCCCTTTCTTTTCAAATTGCTCAGTAACGGAAAGGAAATCAACCATCTGAACCACTTTTCCAGATTTATCTCTTTTTCGGGTTATGGAAATATCCACTTTTTGAGTATTTAATCTTTTAATTCGGGAATAAATTTCGCCTTTTGATAATTTAGTTGCTTTAATGAGTTCTCGATCTAAAATCTCCAAGGGGTAAGGTTCACCTCTTCGAATATACTCACTTTTAATAAGTTTATAAATTATATCTATATCCTCTTCTTCTTCTTTTACGGTTTCCTTTTGTAACCGCATAAACATTGATGTTTCATGAGGTTTCAGGTAATATAATAGCAATGTAATACCTAGAAATGTTATCATTAAAATAGAGATTATATATCTATTTGCCATTAGAATAGTGCCAAATAATGTCAGTTTTTGATTTTCTACTTGACTTGCTAGAGTGAACGCAGTTAAAGAGTCAGCAAAGACGCACGCCAGAAAAAATAATATTAAACCGTCTCTTTTGAAAAATAATACTCTCCAATCAAAAGTTCCTCCTAATTTAACAATTAATCGATAAAGAAAAACCATAGAAATTGCGAACTGAATTAGATAAAGGTAAGTGAGTACTGTTCCTGTAGTCCCAATTGTTTTTTTAAATCCTCCAATTGTTTCGGGTCTTAACAGTAAAAATATACTAACTTGCAATATTTGAAAGAAAAATATAAATAAAATTATAAGAGAAAAGGTAAAATTATCGTAACAACCAGATTTCCTTGTTTCAGCCCTTCTTCGGGTAGCAAAAAATTCTATAACAATAAATACGAGAGTTAAAACTAAACTGATGTAAATTAAAGGCATAATTACTCTCATTCCAAAGTTATAAACTCTTACCGCATTTACAGGATCTTTTTCACCAAAAAAATCCAAAGCAAGAAACACAAGCATGCTTCTATAAAACAAGGATATTATAATAAGTATAGCCATAATGATAAAGGGTGTAATTAAAGCTATAAGGTATCTGGAATATGAATATTTTGAAATGAATTTTGCCTCGATTTTTGTAGACGTTTTTCTGGCTAAAGTATAATATCTAGTGCTTAATAAGATTAACCAAATCATTGAAAATATTAAGAAATAGTCTATTAAATTAAAAATCGTTCCATATAATGAGAATATAAAATAATAAACGGCTATAATTACTCCGAATATTAATGGCTGTTTTACTTGTGTCATTTTTTCAAATACAAATAGCCTAAATTTATCAATATTCAATATTAATGCAAGCGTTAAAAAGAATAATAAAATTGCATTACCAAAAGCAAAGGGATTCCCAAACATAAATACTACAAATATAAGATGCTCGGGGTCGTTAATTCCTATTATTAAAACGAATGAGTAAAATGCAAATAAAAGATATAAACCAATGAATTTTTTTTCAAAAGCAAAGGATTTTGGAGGCTCTTTCCCTTTAGTATAAAGTTCTCTATAAATCACATAACTTTTCAATTTTTCATAGTCCTTCTTAATTTTATCCTTAAATGTTGTTTTTATTGGTTTTTTAGACTTTTTCGGTGCTTTTTTCTCTTTAACTTGTGATTTTTTTAGCTTTTTTGAGATTTCCTTAGTTTTGGAGTTCTTTTCGGACATTTCTGTAATGAAATAGTTACTTTTTACTCTTTAGATATATATTATTTGAACCTATATTAAAGATTACTATAGAGCTATAATAAGGATAATAAACGTATTCCATTTTAAGTTTTTTCTAACAGTTTTCAGAAGTTTTAACTGATATGCTGGAATATTTAATATTGATTCGATAATAATTTTTAAAAAGTATTTTAATAATGAAAATTATTTAAATATGTATCTGATATAACATCTTCAATATAGATTACTATGATGGGTAAAAAACAAAATCTTGAAAAAGAAAAATTGGTTTTGCTTATAAAAAAGGCCATTGAACTACTCTGCGAAAAAAACATTTCTGAGGTTGTTATACTAAGTTCTTATAAAATTAATTCAGTATTAAAGGAACAGTATGGTTTAAATATCAAAGTCGATAGAATTGGGAGAATTCTATCAAATATAGCCAAAAGAAATCACTTAAAAAGACTGAGTACATCGATCCCGAAGTATAAATTGAAAATCTCGAACTTTACAAAATTAAAGTACTTTTAGATTAGTGGCTTCTTTTTGTAATTTTTTAACAATGTTTCTTATTTTCGAATAATTATCCTTAACTCCATTTAAATCCTCGTTCAATTTTTGAATTTCAGCATTAATAATCTGTTCAAATGGAATTAAATTTGCTTCTATCCCGTTTTTTATATTGTTAGAGATTGTACTTGTATCATCCGTGATTTTTGAGATTTTCTCTGAAGAATTGCTTATTAATCCTTCTATTTTCGAAGTCATGAGAAATGTTTTTTCTAGATTATCTGACAAACCTTTGGTCTTATTTTCTATCTCTTGGGTTAAATTATTGAAATTTTCATCCAAATTAGCATTATAATTACTGATAATATCGTCTTTAGTAGTTGATGACTGGTTAACTAATTCTTTTTGAGCCTGTATCCGTTTATCTATATCTTGATAAAATTGCCCTTTAAATCCATCTACAATTTCATTTAAATTTCTATTTATCCAACTATCTAATTTGGTAAATCCGGATTCCACTTTCTCTTTCATTTGAGTTAAACTATCACGGATTAATTCGGTGCCACTTAAAGTTCCTTGATTCACATCTTCAGTCCAGTTCCCTACTTGAGTTTCAAAAATGTTTGCAAATATTTCTGAAAATTGTGATGAACCCTCTTGAAAACCTGAAACTATTGGTTTCATAACACTATGGCCTTCCCTTTTTTTTAAAACAGCCATTTCTATTTCTGATTTTGGTATTTCTTGAAGATCGCTAGGAGGGGTATCAATTAACTCATTAAATTCTTTAATTAAAATGGGCTCTCGTTTTTGTGTATCCTCTACAAACTTTTGTATCCATTTAAAATAATCCAACGTATTAGGAGTTTCAACTTCATATTGTACTTTATGGTGCTCTTTTGCCATTTGATCTAAATAATTATCTAATCGATAAATTTCAAATCCAAGGTTATTATCTTTGCCCATTATGGTATGGTCAAATACAATACAAAATCCATAGGGTTTTTGTTCATTTTGAAAGTACCGATGGTTCTTTATTCCTATATCTGAAAAAAATAAACCCCATCCTGGATGTGACAAATAAAAGCCTACAATATGAAGATTTTGACTAATATAGTGTTCCTCAATTTTTTTAAAAGTTGCGAGATCTTCTTGTGAAAAGCCATTAGATACTTGAATTCCATGATTTATTGGAATAGCATTTTCTAAAACTATATCAATTCCGTTAGGTTGGACTCTTCCTAAACAAATTCCCATAACTTCTACGCTATTTTCTAAGGCATCACTACCAAATCTTAATACATGCGTAATCATGTTTCGAAAAGCTTCTTTTGAAATATGAACTTTTCCCTCTTTAAATTTAGTTATATTATTATTCTTTAACGGCACAGACATCTCTATTTAATTCCCTCACGTTTTTGATTTTCTTATGTCATTTAATAATTCTTTTTTTTCTTTTTCAAGTGATTTAATTTTATCCTGAATTGAATCTTTTGAAGATTTAAGATCTGCTAAAAGATCATCTAATTCAGTAAAAAACCCAGTTCCTTGCTTATTAATCTCAATTAGGGAGATTTTAATATTATCAATTTTTTCTACAAAATTTCCTTTAAATTTTTCATGGACTTTCCCTATTTCATCAATTGTTAAATTTTCTATAGATCCTGCTTTTTCTGACAAATTAGCTAAAGAATTTTGCAAAATATCTAAATTTTCAGAGTTTTTTATGTTATTTTGATCAATTTCAGATAAAAGTTTTAATCCATTATCAAAATCTTCTAATATCTTATTTATAGTATTCTTGATTTTTTCTTGAAATAAATTATCTATTAAATTATTAAATTCTGTCTTTAATTGAGAAAAATTGTTTTTAATGACTTCATGATCTTTGTCAAAATCCTCAAGTCTATCATTAACATAAATTTCTAGCTCATTTAGCTTATCTGTAAATGTAAATTTAAAGATATTTTGGATATTATTAATCCCCTGGCTCATAATTTCTTTCAAAGCAATAAGATCCTTTCGCATCTGTATATTATTATCTAAAACACTTTTTATGATATTCTGGCTCCAAGAATTTAAGAATTCGATTAATGGTTCAACAGATAATCGTAAAAATTTCGAAATCCCTTCTTGTAGCGCTGATAGTATATTAGGTAAATGCAATTCAGGTTTTTTTGATAAGATCTCGTTTTGATCAGGAAAATTAATCTCACCAAACAGGTCTGAGGTCTCATTAATTTCCAAAATCGGGGGCTCTTTAGAATGGATACTATCTATTAATTTCATTATTTTAAAATAATACTCGACATTATCAGGGGCTTCAACGATCGTTTCCACTTCGTGATAGTCTGACCTTGAACCTTTAGAAGGATCATCGAGTCTAAAAGTTCTGAATCCTAAATCTCCCGGATTTTCTAAAAGTGTATGATCAAATACAATTCCAATAGCACTAGGATTTGGTGTCTGCCATCCCAGTTGATTGTTAATATCAGTTCCAGAGAAAAAGATTCCTAAACCTGGATGACTATGATACCATCCACATGAGAATAAGGGAGGATCTCTTTCGGCATATTCTACATCAACCATCGAAAATGATACATAATCCTCTGCTGCAAAAGAAACTTCAATTGATCCGCCATGAGAGATAGGTACAGCCTCTTCGATAATAACATTTCTAATACCTCTAAGATCAGCTTCTCCTTCAAGGCGCCCAATAAGTATCCCCATTACTTCTCGGTAATTTCTTGGGTCTCTGGCTTTATTACCATATCGTAATACATGAATAAGCATTTTGTAATATGCGATTGACTTAATTGTAACGAGTTTATCGACATCCTTATTTTTTGACCGTTTGCTCAAGATTGTTCACGAAATTATGAAATTTAGTTATAGTAATTTGTTATTTTAAGGTATATTACAAATAATTGATTTTGTTTAAATATTTTTTTAAATATTTTTATTTGAAAATTATCGTTAGGAAATTACTTAATAAATTGGAATTAAAACAAAATCATAATAACTCTCAAACATGGACCTGCCTCCGGGGATTGAAGGTAATTCTCTTTTTGTTTTTATTGAAGGGGTTGATGATGCAGTTGTACTTTCCTCTTCTTGTTTAGCTGATGCCATTCTCGCTTGGAATGCCTTACGCATTTCATCCTCTTTATCTTGAGTTGACACCATTTCTAAACTTTTT
>CAZRKO010000080.1:0-7366 GCA_964600445.1 uncultured archaeon | reverse complement strand
AGGATGAAATATCCAATAAAAATTATAGATTGGATATGACTGCCCTTGCATGGGTTAAAAACCAACAAATAATAATAATAAATAAAATGGAAAAAAACTCAAAAAAAAAAACGTGAAAAAAAATGGCATTACCGTTATCGATAGATTTTGAATTTAGGAAGCTTGTCATGGATGTCCATATTTCTAGTGAGAAAATTAAGTACTGCTATCAGTGTAGTCGATGCACTGATAATTGTCCGGTGGCCGAAGTCCAAAACCCCTTCTATAAAGAGGTAACTAATTCGTTTGACCCCCGATTGATTGTTCTAGTGACATTGCTTGGCTATAAAGATGTAACGATGGCGGTAGCTGGCACAAAAGCAGCTCTGATACCTTGGGGATGTACTGTGTGTGATACTTGTGATACAGTTTGTCCACAGGCGATTGAAGTTACCGAAATAATAGCGTTAGCTAAAAACGTAACTTCTGGAGCAGGACTAGCACCAGATAATATCATCGGTCAAGCAAAAGCAATTTTTGAAAATGGAAAAGCTATTCCACCGCAACCTGCGATCGAGAGACGACGAGAACAAATGGGCTTACCAGCCGTAGCTGCACCAGATGTTAATGAAGTGCAGACCTTATTAAAAAACATAGGTGTTGATAAGAAATTATAAACGGAGGGTTAGAAAATGACAGAATATAAAATGTTTCAAGGATGTGTAATCGGAAACAGAGTACCGTTTTTAGAAGCATCTTCGAGAAAAGTTTTAGAAAAAATTGGAGTTCAGGTTTCAGATGCTCCTTTCGCATGTTGTCCCGATCCAACTGGAATGAAAAGCTTTGATAGTACAGCTTGGCTTGCTATGGGCGCTCTTAATTTATGTTTAGCGGAAGCAGAAGGAAAACCAATCATTTCTTTATGTAATGGTTGCGCAAACACCTTACGAGGAGTAAAATATCAATTAAAACATGATTCCAATAAAATGGAGGCTATTAATAAAGAATTAGCCAAAATTGGAAAGGAATACAAAGGTTCTATTGATGTAAAGCATTTCGTTGATGTTTTAAAGGATAACTTAGGTGGTATAAAAAGCGCTATTACTAAACAAATGAGCAATCTAAAAGTTGCTGTCCATCCTGGCTGCCACTACATGCGTCCTACTGAATGGATGGAATCTGACGATCCATTACGTCCTAAGAATTTGAAAGAGATTGTTGCTGCTACAGGTGCTAATGTTGTCGATTATGACGAATTAGCATTATGCTGTGGCAACGCTGTAGCAGGTCCATTCCCCGAACATGGGGATGCAATTTTGAAACAAAAACTCGACAGTATTAAGAAAGCGGGTGCAGATGCTATTATTGTAAACTGTCCTGCCTGTTTTCAACGATTAGATACAGCCCAAAGAGATGTTTCGAAGAGATATGATTCAGAATATAATGTTCCTGTTCTTTATGTAACCGAATTAATAGCTTTAGCTATGGGAATAAGTTCTGAAGATATTGGGTTGAAAAATCATCGAGTTCGTAGAAATACAGCAATAGAAAATCTCTAATTACAAAATTTTAATTTTTTTTTTATTTTCTTCTTGTCTTTTAAGATCTAAAGATCCTTAATGAGAATAACTTATTATATCGGTTTCTTTTAGGGGTAGAATATAAAAAAGTAAATAGTTTATTTTAATTTTTTAATAAGTATGATTATTAGCGCCAATAAAAAGAATATTATTACAATGAATAGTAAGCTAAATTTAATAGTCGCGCATATAGACGCGATAAATGGACTTAATGACCATACAAATGATTCATCAGTTAACATTAGAAGTAAATTTATATTTTCAATAACATCAAAAATTCCAGCAATGAAGGGCATGATAGTCATATATAATCCAACTTCTTGTAGTTTTCCCTCTAACTTACGTGTCACCAATAAAACACATCCTGCCATAAATAGGCTGTAGCAAGGTATAAATAAAAAATCTACATATGTGACAAAAGCTTCTTTTTTCTTTCCCTCAGATCCCCATGCTTTAAAAATTGTATTAATTTGTTCTGAAGTCCATGCAAATTCAAACTCTATAACTCCATATCCAGTTGAGCCTTTCAATTCAGCTTCGATTGGGGCCATTATAAACTGGCTTATTAACAAAGCAAGAATAAAGGCCGCTATTGTAATTAATACGACTACTTTATTTTTTGGAAATTCTATTAATTTCTCTAAAGACATTCCACATCCTCCATCTGAATTTTATAGTAATTTCAAATTTTAATTAATTAGACTTATTTATTTTTTTGAAAGTTTTAAATTTTTATGATTTAAGGTATAACTTTTAGATATTATAAAATAAAACCTTATTGTTTAATTTTATTTTCATTAATTTTTTTTAGCTCGTAAAATTATACAACTTAATTATAGAATAATTTTTTCTATAGGTTTATCATGTGTCTTGCTATACCCGGTAAAATTTTAGAGATTGATGAAAACACTGCTTTAATAGATTTTGATGGGATTAAACAAAACGTAATTATCGCTCTAATTCAAAATCCTGAGATTGGAAAATATGTAATCGTTCATGCTGGTTATGCTATCGAACAGATTAATGAAGAAGAAGCTATGGAAGCTATAAACCAATGGAAAGAAATTGCTGAGGATCAGAACCTTGATATTTCTGATATGTTATAAATCAAACAGTTCTACTTTTAATTTTTTTAGCTTTTGATATAAGCTTTTTATTGATTCTATTGCCTTGGAATCAGGGTCATAATCTATAGGAGAGACTCCTTTTAAATCAGCATTAATTATCTTAGGATCATATGGTATTGTCTGATATAGTGGCACTTCCCAATCTTCAATAGTTTTATATATTACATCCAGCTGAGAATCATCATAAACCTTATTGGCCACCAAGTAGACATTAATAACACCTAATCTTTTCGAAAGTTTTATAATTTTTGAGCAGAGATCCAATGATTTTTTAGAGGGTTCTGTTATTACTAGCATAACATCTATTCCTTTAGCCGTGCCTCGTCCAAGATGCTCTAAACCTGCTTCAAAATCGACTATAATAACTTCATCCCTTTTAACTAATAAATTATACACCAACGATTTAATCATGGCATTCTCAGGACAAAGGCATCCAGAAGCAGGTTTTTGAACAGTTCCTAAAACTAGCAATTGCAATCCATCTGGACCAGATACCTTGAATCTATCCGGAATATCAGCTACTTCTGGAGTAATATTATATATCCCAGATCCTTGCCCTGCGACGCTGGTACGTTCATCAATAAGTTTTTTCATCTCTGAAATAGGCACAATATTAGCTTTAATATTTTCCTCAATTCCCAATGTATAACTTAAATTCATAGCTGAATCGTTATCAATAGCCAAGACGTTGTATCCATCTTTAGCAAACAATCTTGCCAATGTACCCGCGATTAATGTCTTTCCAACGCCGCCTTTACCAGATACTGCGATTTTAAAGGTTGGTCACCTCTTATTAAATGATAAAATAAACTTTTGTTATTAATTCTTTTGATTATAAAAACTAAAAAAATATATAATTTGTTGTTATTGGACTTTATTGAACTTTAATATTAATAACTTTGAGATTATCCTCATTTATTTTTCATAAAATCTACAATTTTCATAAAAACGAATTATTCAGAACTAAGGATGATAAAACATTAAATTAAAGACCTGTAAATATCATAACATAGAATATTACTATGTATGTTCAGAATGCATTAAGTTAAGGCTTAAAAATACAGATTTTTCAAATTTAGAAGAAATTCGTGAATATCAAAAAAAAAATGCTCAATATGTTAAACTTATTGATTTAAAATCAGAATACTACTTAATTGGTATAATTAAGATAAAACTCAACGGTGATTTAGCTTATTCAGGAATTCAAATATATAATATTAAAGAAAAGAAAGTTTTGGATACAAAATTTAAGTGTTTCAAGCCAAAATTTACGGAATATTTTCCTTCGATTTTATTTTTAAATCAAACTGACATCTATTTGGATTTAACAAAAGATTTAGATATTCCACTCGATTGTTACGTAACCAATTCTAGTGGCCAAATTCATCCTTATTTATACGGATGTGCTTGCGATTTTGGTTTAAAAATAAAAACTCCCGTCATTGGATATACTAAAAAATTATTATTTGGAGAGCTAAGAGAAAATAAGCAAAATCCTAATATCCCGGGAGTTTATTCCCAGGATTCTTTAATTGGATATGCGATTCCTAAACCAAATTCAAAAAATTACCTTTATATTTCCGTAGGGAACAATATCTCGCTTCAATCTGCTTTGAAATTATTACTCAAAATAGATTTAATGATATTACGCAAATTAGATATTGATTTAAATAGCTATATTCAAAATAAATGAACATAACTGTAATTATTATACCCTTTTAAAAGAAATCAATATCCTAAAAAATAGGATTTAGTTTACATTCTTCATCATTTTTGCGCATACATTGAAGTCTTTTAGAAATTTTCATCATTTCGTCAAAGAGCTTAGCATTCTCTTCAGGATCTTTCGTAAAGATTAATTTATCATTTAATTCTTTAATTTTCATTGTGAGCTCTATAAATTCTTTTGGAGGGTCTACTTGATGGTAATATTTTTCTCCCTCATCAGTTAATTCTATAAAAATCCATTGTTTTGAGTTATCATCCCAATTCCATCTATTTTGTGTGAGTTTTCTGGACATATCTCGAATACCTAAAAGATTACATAAAAAAGAAATATAATAACAGTTCTTATTGATATAAATTTTATATGAAAATACTTATATTTTTTTTTAAGAAAATTATTAATGTATTACTACTGAAAGAGATTTTATATTCACTGTACAAAAATTTTAAATTCCAGCTGTAAGTGGAATATATATATAATGATTACTTTACAATTAGTTGGATTTTTAGGATGTAAAAATTATAAATGTTAATTTAATAAGTCTAAAAAAAGCGGCAAAAAATAGTTATTGTTCATTTGTATGCATATTTTGCATTTTTTTTGAAATTTCAATCAATTCTAAAAAAAGCTTTTTATTTTCGTCTGGATCTTTTGTATTCATTAGTTTATCATTTATTTTTTTTATTTGCATTGTAAGTTCTACGAATTCATTTGGGGGTTCAAGTTTATAGCTATAATCCCTCGTTCCATCTTTCTTCTTCGTGACATAGACCCACTTTCCAGAACGTTCCGACCAGTTCCATCTATCCAGTGTATATTTTCTCAATATGTTGTTCTCAATTTATAATTTGTAAATTTTTTGAATATATTAATTTCAAGAAAAATGTACAATCTTTATTATTTAAATAATTGTTTCTTTTTTTATTTATTTTCATGTATTATTAATGATAATTTATAAAAGTTATAACTGGATTTAATGAAAAATAAATCTTTATCCTCCATTATACATATAATTTAATATTCTAGAAGCGGCGTCTCTTACATCTGAATCTTTATCTTTTAAAAGTGCTTTTAACGGTTCCGTAAAATGATCTTTTATTTCATCTACATCAAATTTATAGAGGGTTTTAATAATATATAATCTAATCAACCAATCTTCATCATTTATCATTTTTATTAGAGCATCGTATATTCTATTATCTTTTATGCTGCTTAAAAGGTTTATAACACTCCTTTTTATATCATTATTTGGGGTTGTTATTAAATCTTGAATCAGGGTTCTGATTATGAGATCTTTCTTAGGATTATCTAAAATGTTAAATATTCTCATGAAAAGATTAGTCTGATAGTATTTAGGCAAAGACTGATCACTACTTAAATTGTAATTAACTAGCTGGGTTTGATTTTGAATTAATTCCGAAATTACATTATTAAGGTTTATATTATCTGCTTCTAAACTTTCAATACTTAATTTTCTTTCAGAGAATTCATTAATTGAATTTTTTAGTTCAAGATTTTCGCTTCTTAATTTTTCTAATTCTCCAATTTCAGCTTTTTCTTTAGTTATATTTTCTAAATTTTGAATATTTGCTAAATTCTCTTTTAACTCGCTATTTTGACGCTTTAAACTTTCAAGTTTTTCGTTTAATACATTAATTTTAATATTTTTTTCATTAATTTCTTTATTTAGATCAGACTTGTCTTTGGAGATGACATTAATTTCATCTATTAGGTTATTGTGTGTAATATCGGCAGTCTCCAACTTTTTCTTTAATTTTTCCTTTTCTTCTTCTAATTCCAATATTTTTTTATTTGATTCATCAACTTTTTGAATAGAATAAATATCAATCCCGGGTGATGGCGTGCTTATAGAATCAGATTCTGAGGAATACTTTCCTAATTTTTCAAGTTGGGCTTTTAATTTCTCACTATCACGGCGATGTTTTTCATTTAATTCATTTAATTCTGTAATAAGCTTTTTCGCACTAGACTCATTTAACCGGTACATTTCATTTTCTTCTGTCAATTGGATAATTAACTTTTGAGCATTGATTAAATCTTCATTTTCTCCAGAATTATTAGGGAATTCAGAGTTTATCTCTAAATCTTGTAGTTTTTGTTCTAGTATCTCAATATCTTTTTCTTTTTTCCTTATTTCTTGCCTCTGTGATACAATCACATCTTTTAGAAGTTGTATATCTTCAGGAACTTCTAATTTTTTTGAAAGCTTTTCTTTTTGTTCTTGAATTAATATTTTTTGCTCTTTATTAGTAAATTTCAATCTTCCGACTTCTTCTTTAAGCTCTCGGACAGTTAATTCATAATCTGTTTGCACTTCGTTTTTTTCTTCTAATGCATTAATTAAATCTTTTAGGTCTCGAGACATCTTCGTTAATACAACTTAATTAGAATTCTTCTATTTGTTTATCAAATTTGTTTATGTTAAATTGTACTTCTCTAAGTAGGATATAAAGCAAAGCTCTTATAAATTTATTTGAAAATAATTAGCAAAAATACATCAAAATCCATATATTCGAGTTCTAGAGAACCTTGACTTCTAGCATTTGATCTCCTCCTCTAATCGAATTTACTACTGCTTGATCATTATCACTAATTACTTCTCCAAAAATAGTATGCGCATTGTTAAGATGTGGCGTAGGAACGTGTGTTATAAAAAACTGAGAGCCATTTGTATTTGCCCCCGCATTTGCCATGGCCAATAATCCTGGCTTATCAAATTTTTTTCCACTCTGAAACTCATCGGGAAAAGGATAACTAATCTCTCGACCTTGATATGGAAATGAAGATATTCCTTTGTTTTTTGGACCTCCATGACCCTTACCAAGAGGATCTCCTCCCTGTATCATGAAATCTGCTATTACTCTATGAAAAATAATACCATTATAAAATCCCTGTTTAGCTAAAAATAAAAAACTAGCAACCGTCATTGGAGC